>JAPLFQ010000006.1 GCA_026390595.1 Ignavibacteriales bacterium | reverse complement strand
CATTGTGGACGGTCAGATCGAAAAGGAAAGCTCTCACGCTCTTTACGGCCTGTCATTCACCAATACCAAGAACCTCGTTATCGGCACAGAGCGAAACAATTCCCGGTTCTTCAAAGGTGATCTCGATGAAATCCGGATCTACAACAAGGCACTGGAATCCACGCAATTGACATCGGTTGGCAGCTCGAATTTGCCGCAGTCCTTCTTCTTGGATCAGAACTATCCCAACCCGTTCAATCCTAGCACTACCATCGAATACCATTTGACTAGCCGGGCGAAAGTAGAGATCGGTATCTACAATTCCCTCGGAATGTTGGTGAGGGCGCTGGTTAGCGAAATAACCAGCGCAGGAAATCATAGGGTAATGTGGGATGGAAGAGACAACTCGGCTCAGCAGGTTTCAAGCGGTACTTACTTCTATCAACTCAAAGCTGGCGGCTCATTCCAAGCGAAAAAGATGCTACTTTTGAAGTAGTATCTGGTGACAACTGAGGGATCTGTCCCGTTTCTTGACGTTAGACAGGTGTCGAACCCGGCCAAGCAAATCGGGGTGGCTTGAATCGGCCACCCCGATTCCATATTCTCGCAATCTACCTTCCTGTTTTCAGTTTCTCAGACCAAATCCTCAACTTTGCCCCTAAAACATCCCACTCAAACGTGCAATAGGCCCTTTCCTGATATGTAACCGAACCTAACATATGGCTTGCGATATGTTCGTTTTTTGCTATCTTTGTTACATACACTCTGTCTACGAATTACCGGAGGCATATGAAATTCGATCCGAATCGTCCGTTTGACCTGCCATTGCTCCCACCTGCGCTGAACCTCAGGCACGAGCAGTTCGTGGATATTATGCTGAAGACACGCACGGAGCTGGGCGAGCTGAATGGCTACTCGTACTCACTCCCAAATCCCTTGCTGCTGCTGTCTCCTGCTGTCATAATGGAATCGGTGGCAAGTTCTAACATCGAGAATATCAACACGACGATGGAGGAAGCTCTGCAGGCTCAACTTTTCCCGGAAGCTGAGCAGAAGACATCCGATAAGGAGGTCCTTCGATACAGGGATGCGATTATGTGGGGGTTCAAAAGCCTGAAGAAGATTCCGATCTCGACGAGATTGATTCTTGGCATACACAAAGAACTGATGCCCGATCAGAGCCCGGACTACCGCAAGACACAAAACCGCATTGCGAACAGCTCTTCGGGGACAGTCATCTATACACCTCCACCGGCAAACGAACTCCCTCGACTGCTCAGCAATTGGGAGCAATTTGTTAACAAGGATCATGATGGCATTGATCCACTTGTCAGGGCGGCGATTGCACACTGCCAGTTCGAGGCTATCCATCCGTTTGGCGATGGGAATGGTAGAACCGGCAGAATTCTAATGGTCCTGCAATTGATCCAGCAGGAGTTGTTGTCTCTTCCGATCCTCTACATAAGCGTGTACATCAATAAGAACCGGAGCGAGTACTACAGATTGCTCCAGACAGTTCGGACGGATGAAGGCTGGCACGACTTCATTTTCTACATGCTCAAGGGATTTCACCAGCAGGCGAGGGAAACCAAAACAACGCTCCTAAAGATCATGGAGCTGCTGGAGACGACACGAGAACACCTCAAGCAGAAGCATCGGAAAATCTACTCGGCTGAATTGGTTGAAGCTATGTTCGCTCTTCCTATTATCACACCGGTGAACCTTGGCAAGAAGTTGGATGTGAACTACCGGACGGCGAGCCGTTACCTTGTAGAGCTTGCAAGCGGTAAGGTCCTCAAAGAGAGTTACGTGGGGAAGTACCATCTTTACGCGAACATGCCGCTCTTGAAACTACTCAAGGCGTGAGTCGAGGCTGAGGCAATGACTTCTGTTATCCAAGCGGCCACCGAGACATCAAAATCGGCCAAAAACCATCCGGCCTGTCTTGCGGGGGAGCATGCCTGTTTGCCCCGACTTGTTTACCCCGACGTCCTGAGCGAGTGCAACGAGTCGAAGGAATGTCGGGGTTAACCCCGAACTCTTCCTTCGGGGTCCCGATTTATCCCGATGCTCTTCTTCGGGGTGTTGCCGATCGAAATGCATTCAATCGGGGTCCGCCCGAAGATTGCGGGGGAATCGGTGGATACTCATTCCTGTTGCCAGCTCTCTCGGGACCGAAGACTGCCGATGAGCGAGATCTGGTGCAGTGGGCCGGCGATTTCGATCCGGAACAGTTCGATCTCGATGCAATGAAACGACCCTCCCTTATGTCAGGCGTCCCTCGCAGTGTGAGCCGACTTTGGTATAACCAGCGTCAACTAGAGCTTTTCGGAATTGGCTGGACGGGCATCGTTGCCGGTGTCAAAGCCGTTCTTGGTCTATTTTTAGGGTTTTCCCCCAGTTTCCTCCTGCGAAGTTAATAACATTTTACTTGCATAATAACATCATCTATGTTATTATGCAATATAGATGTTATTAAAGGCCATCAAATGACTCCGCTCATCAGAAAATTCGAGCTGTACTGCCAGCAAGTTCTCGGGATCAAAACAGAGGCGGTCGCGTGGAACAACGCCGCGGGATTACCCCTATACCTCCGAGAGGCCTATGACTTCTATGAAGTAGATCTCAAGAAAAAAATCTTTCTTCTCGCTTCCGACAAGAAGAGGGAGGAGAGGCCCCCGGTCGCGCTTCAGAAACAATTAGCCCAGCTTGAGCAACGAGCGAGCCTCCCGGTGGTGTACATGCGGCCGAAAATCACCAGCCACAACCGGCATCGCCTGATCATGCACCAGGTGCCGTTTGTCATTCCGGGCAACCAGCTCTATCTCCCCATGTTCTGTATCGATCTGCGCGAACGGTTCGGAGAAGAACCCGAGGTACGAGCGGTGATGAGCCCTTCGACTCAGGCATTGATGCTGCACGTACTTCACACGGGGGCGACAGTGCCGATGAACCCGGGCGAAATGGCGCGCCGGCTTCACTACACCCCCATGACGATGACGCGCGCGTTTGCAGAGTTGCAGCAACTTGGGATTGGTGAGCAGATCGCGAAAAAGAAGAACCGCCAGCTCACCATTGGTATGAAGGGGAAGGAGCTATGGGAGAAGGCTATGCCATTGATGCGCTCCCCCGTGCGTGCGCGTATATATGTGGAGCAGGCTGGACTCCGCGAAAAAATGAACAAGGCCGGATTAACCGCCCTTGCGCTCTATTCAATGATCGCAAAACCGGCAATCCCGGCGTATGCATGCGCGATTGAGAGATGGAGAGAAATCCGGAAGGACCTGAAAGTTGTTCCGGTTGCAGACTCTGGCGTCAACCAGGTGGAATTGTGGACCTACCGTCCCGAGCTGTTCGCAGCGCAAGGGATTGTCGACCGCCTTTCTCTGTACCTCTCTCTGCAGGATGAAGATGATGAACGGACTACCGCCGCGCTTGAGGGAATGATGGAGGAAATACAATGGTAGAGGGACTTGCACTCTTCGCCGAGCATTTCAGCTCTCTTCGCGATCAGTATATTCTCATCGGTGGAGCGGCGTGCGACGTGCTGCACGAAGAAGCCGGACTCCCCTTTCGGGCTACAGAAGATCTCGACATCGTACTCTGCGTTGAGTCACTTGATAGTAGGTTTCCCACCGCGCTGTGGGATTTCATCCGCCGTGGCAACTATGAAATTCTGGAGAAGAGCAGCGGCCGGCCGATATTCTATCGATTCAACTCTCCGCGTGTGGATGGCTACCCGGCCCAGCTTGAGCTCTTCTCAAGAAAGCCTGAGGAATTGCAGCTCCCCGAAGTTGCCCACATCGCGCCCATTTCACCTGACGGCACAGCCGCGAGCATGTCGGCGATCCTTCTCGACGATGCCTACTATGGAGTTTTGAAAGAAGGACGGATTGAAGTTTCCGGCATACCCACGGTGCGATCCGAGAACCTGATCCTCCTGAAAGCACGGGCGTTCCTCGATCTGACTGCGCGAAAGACAAAGGGAGAAGAGGTCAAGGGAAATGACATCAAGAAGCACAAAAGAGATGTCTTCAGGCTGTATCGTTTGGTCGAGCCCGATCTGTCCTTGTTAATCCCCGGCAACATCCAAGCTGACATGCGGGAATTCCTAAAGGTGATGGAGAGGGAAGAGATCGATCTCAAATCGCTTGGAATCGAAGGCCAGGACAAAGCCTCTATTCTGAACACGCTGGCAAAGTTCTACCGGATTACGGATTGGAAATCCGCCTCGCAAGAAGGAGCAACGGCTGTATGAAGAAGAAACTCATCGCTGTCGGCCTTCCGCTTGACATCGTCAACAAGACTGCCAGAGAAGAAGAGCCCGTCCCAAGACGCGGGCACCTCAAACCCCTCACTATTGGCGGGCTCGCCGACCACTTGCTGCAGCTAGGGCGGTTATCTTCGCTCAACTCGACGACGATCCCTCGAGTCATCCTGACATCTTCCCTAACGAACGAGCACAGGAGAGAAGGATCGGTTGAAGTACATCTATGATTTTGGTGATGGATGGGAACACGACCTCATCGTTGAAAAGATCGTTGAGCCCGAAATCGGCAAACACTTCCCGGTCTGTCTCGCTGGCGAGCGCGCATGTTTACCCCGACTTGTTTACCCCGACGTCCTGAGCGAGTGCAACGAGTCGAAGGAATGTCGGGGTTTACCCTGAACTCTTCCTTCGGGGTCCCGATTTATCCCGAAGCTCTTCTTCGGGGTGTTGTAGATCGGGATGCATTCGATCGGGGCCCCCCGGAGGATTGCGGGGGAATACCGGGTTACGAGATGCTTCTGACGGCCCTCTCGGGCCCGAAGACCGCCGATGAACGCGATCTGCTGGAATGGGCCGGCGATTTCGATCCGGACCAGTTCGATCTGGATGCAATCAATGCCAGACTGAAAAGGATGAAACTTGCTCACGTCTGCCGTCTGCCAGCTGCAATCAGCCATCTAACAAGGCCAATCACTCCAATACTCATCTACACACATACTTCTTACGTCTACCGTCTCCCTTCTTCGTTCTACCGTCTCACATCTACCATCTTACGTCTCACTTTTTTGTACGTACTTCCACCTACACCCCTTTGTACGTGTCTTCCGCACGTTGATTTTCAGGCAATGTTTTTCCTCATTTGGCAGGAAATGTGGAAGGCAACGCCACTTCCGCATTCGAAAACCCGCCCTCTGTCTTCGCTGCAGGGCGATCGCGGGAGATATTCAGGACAGCAAAGCAATGATCCGATAGTTATGACAAAGAAGAAAACACAACAGCTGCCAACCGGCAGCCAGTACGATGGCCTTTTGTCCTCCGTCACCGACCTGCTGCAGCAGGCAAGGCGATCAGGTGCACGAGCCATCAACGCCATCCTCACAGCCACGTATTGGGAGATCGGGCGCAGGATCGTGGAGTTTGAACAGCAGGGACACGGAAAGGCAGCGTACGGGGAACAAGTCATCGATAGATTGGCTGAGGATCTGACAAACCGGTTCGGTCGAGGGTTTGGTCGGCGAAATCTGTTTCAGATCAGGGCTTTCTTCCTGGACTGGAACCCAGGTTACATACGACAGACGTTGTCTGGCAATTCCGGAATTGTGCAGACGCTGTCTGCACATTCTGAGGCTGCGATGACAGCGAAAATGCAGATCCCGTCTGCACAATTTACGCTTGAAGAACTTAGCGTTGCATTTCCCCTCCCATGGTCACAGTACGTTCGCCTCCTTTCCGTCAAGTCTCCTGAGGCACGTGCCTTCTACGAATCCGAAGCCATCCGCGGTGGATGGTCAGTCCGGCAGTTGGATCGGCAGATTGCAGCGCAGTTCTTCGAGCGGACGGCCCTCTCCAGGAACAAGGCGGCAATGCTGACGAAAGGTTCAAAGCCTCAACCCGGAGACAAGCTCACACCCGAAGAAGAAATCAAAGATCCATATGTCCTGGAATTCCTCGGGCTTAAGGACGAATACTCAGAAAATGAGCTTGAACAGGCGTTGATTCTTCACCTGGAACGTTTCCTCCTGGAGCTCGGCGGCGACTTCGCATTCATCGGCAGACAGAAACGACTCAGAGTCGGAAACGAATGGTACCGTGTCGATTTGCTCTTCTTCCATCGTAAGCTGAAGTGCCTCGTCGTTATCGATCTGAAGGTCGGCAAGTTCACACATGCAGACGCCGGACAAATGCATCTCTACCTCAACTATGCACGGGAACATTGGGTCAATGATGGTGAGAATCCTCCGGTGGGACTGATACTGTGCGCTGAAAAAGACTCTGCCGTTGCAAAGTACGCTCTTGAAGGCCTGCCCAACAAGGTGCTTGCAGCAGAGTATAAGCTGGTGTTGCCGGATGAGAAAAAACTCATCCGCGAGATCGAAACCACAAGAAAGAAGCTCAGTCGTGGGGGGCAGTGAACTTTAACGTATCCACGATCGGTGAAACGTGTGAGGTGATCGTTTGTGCAACAAGCTGTTGCACAAATACTGTAAGGAAACCAGCGTATGCCAAAAGCTCCTAAAGTTCTCTCGCAGTCTTCCATTTATCAGATGAAGATAGTCCTCGACGATATCCAACCACCAATATGGCGAAGATTTCTTGTCGCAGGCGACACAAAGCTCAGCAAGCTCCATCAGGTTCTCCAAATAGTCATGGGGTGGGAGGACGCCCACCTGCACGAGTTCAGGGCCGGAAAGGTTTCGTTTGGCGAGCCGAGCCCGGATTACCTTGGCAAAATGCTCGATGTGAAGAAAGTGGATCTTCGTGGGGTGGCACAAGATGAAAAGGATCGCCTGAAGTACATCTATGATTTTGGTGATGGATGGGAACACGAGCTCATGGTTGAAAAGATCGCTGAGCCCGAGACCGATAAACGCTATCCGGTCTGTCTGGCGGGCGAGCGCGCCTGTCCACCGGAGGATTGCGGGGGAATACCGGGTTACGAGATGCTCCTGTCAGCTCTCTCGGGACCGAAGACCGCCGATGAGCGCGATCTTGTGGAATGGGCCGGGGATTTCGATCCGGACCAGTTCGATCTCGATGCGATCAATGCCAGATTGAAAAGGATGAGATGAAACCCGGTTGGCGAACGCTCCCGATTCGGAATTTCTGCCTCGGAATGTGCGATGCTCGCCACTCCGATTTGTTGGATCAACGTTGACAGGAACCATTCTCGGTTTCTTTTTCTGCTCGACCCAAGGCAATCCTCCTTATCTGCCGTCAGAATTCTCTCATCTGCCAGCTGCGAACTGCAATCTCCTGCTCTCCCTACTCATTTACCCGCATACTCTATACTTGATACTCCCTCCTCAGTCTGCCATCTGCAAGCCGCTATCTGCCAATCCCCCCGTCTCCCTTCTCCCGTCTAACGTCTTACGCTTTGTACGTATTAGTACCGACACCCCTTTGTACGTATTTTCCGGACATTGATTTTCACGCAAAGATTGGCGTCAATGGAGAATAGCCCTTCTAGTCTAGGATGCTGACGAACTTCTGGGATTATTTTTCAAAGATGATCATGGCAATAGAAACCACGTGGCAGGCCACGAGGGTTCGGAATGCTCATGACTGAGTCCACGGTTACCTTCAATTTATGGCTGCAACGGGTAACAGCGAACTGCCGAACGCCATCACGGACAACTCAATCTGCAGTTTTGCCTTGAGAGATCATCCTAAATGGCTGTGTTCTATTGTGTTAGGCCTGATCACAAAAAACGGATTGAGACGTGTAAGATATTTTTGTTATAAATAGCGTGATGTGACATGAAATGACTACTATTGAGCAGCTTCTTCGAACGCTAGGGCCATCTCTCTCCTCAACTTTGTGCGCCGAGCTTGTGAGCCGAGATGGAGTTTCCAACGACGCTGCCAGGAAAAGAATTAGCCGCGTCGGCACTGACGTCAGGCGGCTGGGCGGCGTCCGACTGAGAAACCGTGAGAGCATTCTCTTTCTTGACGAACACCTTCAAACTGAGGAGTTTCATCAGAAGTTGGCCCAAATTCTGAAAAGCACGAACGGCGCTTACGCAAACGCAATAAATGGACTCAACACGCGCGGTGGCATCATGCCGGTGAATCTTTTTCCAACATTCTCGGGCCTACCCATTCGAAGATCCAAAGGTCATTTGATGCACTGTCATGTAGAGGAAACGTTGGTGAATAACGGCATTTTAAATCGATTCAGTGCCGGCGGAGAAGACCTCATCGCCCTGTCAACTATTTCCGAGCTTTCGACTCATCATAAGGCATTGCTCATAGTAGAATCGGTGGTAATTTCATCTTTCCACGATTGGCTAACAAAAACCGCGGCAACGTCATTTGGCACAACCGCTGTCAGAGGAATTAAAGGTCCACAATTCGGCCCATTTCAGTGGGATATTGTAGGGCCAAGTTACCTTACCGGTTTGACAGATTGGGCCGAACGGAGAAAGATCAATGGATTCATCGTCGCCGATTTTATTCTAGATCGACAAATATCGCGCGATGACTTAACACCATTCCTCTCAAAAGTTGATGTGTTATTGCATCAAAGACATCGCCGATTCATTGCTATGCTGATAGCGGACTCTTACGCTACCGACGCACTCAATGAACTGAGAAAACGGGGCATACTCTTGGCCCGTCCGGCAACGTTCTTTGGCGAGGAACTAGCCCATGACCTTCGCCAACTCATCCTGACAATTGAGAATGCCGCTGCAGCTGTCGTGAATGATCCTGAGAACGTTTTCGCTCTTCTGAAACGGATCGCTCGCATCGAAGGTGCTTCGCTGAACCTCCGAGGGGTTCTCTTGGAGTTCATTGTTGCTCGCCTATATTCTAATGATGGGTACAACATAGATATGCGTCAACAGATAGTTTCTCCTGTTGATAGGAAGCCTGCGGAAATAGATATCAAGGCTGTGAAGCCGAACGAGGTGGTCTGCATAGAATGCAAAGCAAAGTTGCCCAACAATCAAGTCACGGCGGCAGAAATAACTGAATGGCTCGCCACGCCTCTCACAAGGATCAAAGGCTGGCTGAATCGTGCTGATTCCCTCCCGCAGGTGAAGAGATTTGAATTCTATAGTTCGTCAGGCTACGACGAACAAGCGACGACGCTGATCGAGAAAGTGCAAAAGGAACATCAGAAGCAACCCATTCGTTTTTACAGCGGCGCCGATATTGATTCAAAACTGCATCAAGCCAACCTCGGGTCTATTCGTGAGATCTTCAATGAGCATTTCAAGCCATAGCAAATCGCAGCTGCAGTTTAGTCCAAGCGACGTGAGCATAAATCTGGATCGGAGTCCAAGGCGGCGTAACACCTCTGACAAATCGGGGTCGCCTCTGGCCACCCCGATCCTTCACTCAGAGTCTCCAACTCCTCTACCCGTCATGCCGATGCCGCCCGCACCCACCATGACAATCACCAGCACCATGACGACGAGAATCGCAATGACAATGATGATTACGACGGCAAGCATGCCGCTCGTGCCGACCGGGAACTCATCTAAATCGATTTCGTCCGCGCCTCGATTTTCTCCCCAATCACTTCGAGGTTTGTCGGTGTCACCGCTTCCCAAAGAACTCTCTCCGGGAGGCTGTTCTTTAGCCGTTTCGCCACGTCGTCGTGACCTTGAGTCTTAAGAATGCCGATAAAATCCACTCTCAACGACTCCCTCAGTGCCGGTCTCATCTTCTCGAACCTCTCATCTTCAAATGCTATTAAAGCGACCATTCGATCGACGTCTTGTAGATATGTCAACGGGTGTTGCGCCCCGTCCAAGAAACACCGAGCCAGCAACTGGAGCCGTTTCGAGACTATTCCCCAAGCAATCGGATTCCTGAAAGGGCGCGGCTCGTAGTTGCTTCTGAAATTCTGGATGGCATCCCTAGCCGCCTTATCGCTCTTCGCTGAGTCCAAACCCGAATATCTCTCCAGAAGGACTATCATCTGCCCTAGAGCTTCCAGCAGGGTAACCTTTTCTGTCCGGACAGCTAACTCTCGGGCAAACAGCGTACCCATTGCACGAATTACTGTGCTCACGTCCCGTGTATCGACTATCCTGCTTAATTCGTGAAGATCATAGAGTTGCTTCGGTATGTCGTCCTCGCGCTCCGGAGGTATTCCGACACTTCCCTGCGCAAGCGTGAGGAGTTTGTCCCCAAGCAGGGCTGAGGCAGAAATGCATCGTGGCTTGAATGCAAGAGGAACGACGAACGCAGCTGCTCCCTCCAGTTCAACCACTGGTAGCTCAAGTGTGTCCATCAAGTGGAAGTCCAGCTTGATATTGATCGGCGCTTTTGCAGTCACGGCTGGGACCGTCACATAGTACGTCTCAAGGGGAAGAACGGTCTTAGGGTTCAAGGGAGTATGTTTATTGAATTTGAAATAGAGATCATCCTCGCCAAGATCCCTATGTATCGATGCAAGCACATCCGGTATCCCTGAGGCAGAACCGAGATAGATCACATCAATATCGACGCTGGTTCGTTGTCTTTCAGGAGCCAAATACAACTGCGCCGCTGCTCCGCCCTTCAGGGCTACCCGCTCTCCCAACCTTCGCTGCAATTGCCCAAAGAGCTCGAGATCCCACAAAAACGTCTCGACTTTTATCGCTTGCGTAAAATGGTACTGTGTATGGCGTGCTGCAATGTGATCCCGCTCGAAGTAATTTCGATTGTGGATAAGAGCGTCGTAGTTTATCATCGTTCTATTGCCTCTAGAGTCTTCAGAAACTTCCGAGCGAGTTCGCTTGAGATCCTTGACTTGGACCCTCCAGGGAACTCAATAATATGCTTCATCTCCTGCCTGATCGACCGGTCGTGGGCATAGCGCAGCATTTGTGACGTGTTGAGGGAAAGCGAGGACCGCATATTGAGATAAATGTGAGCCACCTCCTGTATTGAGAACGGTATCAGTTCGCGCGTCGCTTCGACATACAGATCGACAAATGCCCTTTCGATGGAGGCAAGTGAATCACTCACTCCTAATCGGCTTGTTTTTTCACGCAACACAACAAGCTCGGATCTCTCTGGAATGATTTCGAGCACCTTCTCGATTTCTTGCCGGGTCGGGTCTAGTACAGGTGTGAAAGATGATTGTTTGAGTACAGACTCTGCCCAAGATCCTGCCCCCGTTCCCGTATAGATCATGTGCAATATTCTCGTGGGCTGATGTTGAACAAACGGCAATAAGATATCCATCCCCGTCAGTACAAATGATATCCCCCCTTGTCTCAGGTCATCGATTGCCCTTGCGAGTTCGCCGCTTAGGCTCGGCGTTCTCAGGGATTGGCTCTTCTGATCAAACGTGTAAATCCCTCTCTCCACCCTGGCGATTCCCCCAGCTCTCGAGAGATTGCTCAGTATCCAGAGAGTGCTCGATCTTTTGAGCCCAAGCGTTTTGCACGCGTCGTCTACAGAGAATCGCTTCTTATGGGACAAAGTGATTCGCAACGTGGCAAGTTTCGTTTCAATGTTGTTGTTCAAGAAATCTATTCTCCTCAGATTTGTACTCTTCGCATTTGTGCCTTTCCTACTGTACTCAACTTTGTGGTAAATCACGGTTGTACCTCAAAGCTTTGCAAGCACACAGGTTGTACTCAAGTTTGTGGTACATCACGTTTGTACCACAATCCTTTGCAAGTACGCTAATTGTACTCAGAATATCAAGGTAATCCGATCTGATGCAAGAGGACGCAAGAGTCTAGCGGAGTCCTGCCAACTTAGTAAGTGCTGTACTCAAAATTAACTTGACAAAACACAATCCATACAGTATATTAGTAGCGACGGTACTCGAAAACATAATCATGACATATATCAAAGAAATCGCAAATCTGAGAAGCGGAGTTTTCACCAAGCCCACGGGCCAGGCCGAGGCATTCTACCTTCAGGCTGGTCACTTCGACGCGGAGGGCAGGTTTGATCCCAGGGTCAAGCCGGCTCTTGAGGTTACACAGAAGCTTCAGAAAGATCTCCTCACTCGGAGCGACATCCTTTTTGCCTCCAAAGGCTCACGCAACTTTGCAGTCGTGCATGACGACACAATCGGACCCGCAATAGCATCGACCTCATTCATCGTGATCAGGGTAAATCCGACATATCAGGAACAGGTTCTTCCTGAGTATGTCTGCTGGTTCATGAACCAACCCCAAACACAAACGCAGATAAAATCCTTTGCAAAGGGGACGTTTATTCCGGCGGTTACCATGAAGTCCATCGCCGACTTGAAGATCTCCATCCCTGATCTCGAGACACAGCAACTTATTCTGGAAGTCTCAGCGCTTCGCTACAAGGAGAAGCACCTTCGCACTGAGATTGATACTCTGACAGATCAGCTCTTACAAGAAAAACTCATCACCCTTGCTCATCAGGAATAGCCCATCCCATGAAAAACAAAATTACAAAAGTCGACATCACTGGCATCGTCTGGAGAGCATGTGACACCTTCCGGGGAGTCATTGATCCTTCGCTGTACAAAGATTATGTCCTGACAATGCTGTTCCTCAAATATGTGAGCGATGTCCACAAGGACATCTACGCCGGCTACATGACAAAATACAAGAATGACAAAGAGCGTGTAGCGCGTGCCATGAAGCACGAGAGGTTCGTCGTCCCGAAAAACTGCACGTTCGATTACCTGTTTGAACATCGTAACGAATCAAACGTCGGGGAGCTAATCAACATCGCGCTGAGCGGCCTCGAAGAAGCAAATCGCGGAAAACTCGGTGGTGAAGATGGCTCGGGGATCTTCCGTAGCATCGATTTCAATTCCAATAACTTGGGCGACGTAAAAGATAAAAACGCACGCCTCAAACACCTGTTGATCGACTTCAGCATCGACGAGCTCGATCTCCGTCCCTCCCATTTAGAGGGGCGTGATATCATCGGCGATGCGTATGAATTCCTTATTGGCAATTTCGCGTCAGACGCTGGCAAAAAGGCCGGTGAGTTCTATACTCCGCCGGCGGTCTCCACGCTCATCGCTCGGCTAACGAGGTCTGCGCCCGGAGCACGGATTGCGGACCCGACTTGTGGTTCCGGTTCGCTTCTCATCAAAGCTGGCAAGGAAGTCGGTTCAGATAACTTCTCGCTTTTCGGTCAGGAAGCAAACGGTAGCACTTGGGCCCTGGCGGTCATGAATATGTTCCTTCACGGCTTTGATAACGCGACCGTGCGCTGGGGTGACACGCTCCGAAACCCGAAGCTCAAGGAGGAAGACTCTCTCATGAAGTTCGATACTGTCGTAGCGAATCCTCCTTTTAGCCTGAAGAAGTGGGGTGTCGAAGAGGCCGCCAACGACAGATACAATCGCTTCTGGAGAGGCTTACCCCCGAAAAGCAAAGGCGATTGGGCTTTTATCAGCCACATGATTGAAACGACATACGAAGGAAAGGGAAAAGTAGGTGTTGTTGTACCACATGGAGTTCTCTTCCGGGGAGCTTCAGAGGGGGTGATACGCCAGAAGACCATCGAAGAAAATCTTCTCGAAGCCGTGATCGGCCTCCCATCCAACCTCTTTTTCGGGACCGGCATTCCGGCTGCCATCTTGGTTTTCAATCGTGGCAAAGGAAAGAACACCAATGTGCTGTTTGTCGACTCGAGCCAGCGTTTTGAGGCGGCGAAGAACCAGAGCTTACTTCGCGATGACGATATCCAACACATTGTTGACACATATCGCCGCTTCAATTCACTTAAGCTTCCCGCTGGAGTAGTAGAGAAGGGGTTTTCATACGTCGCCACTTTTGATGAAATCAAGGCCAACGAATTCAACCTCAACATTCCTCGGTATGTGGACACTTTCGAAGAAGACGCAGAAATTGACATTAGGGCAGTTCAAGAAAAGATTGACAAGTTGGAAAAGGAGCTGGCGAGCGTTCAGAAGGAAATGAAAAGACACTTGGCTAAACTGGGACTATAACAACCATGTCAGTCACTTCAATTTCACAAGCAAATAAACTCATCCTCTGGGGCAAAGCCGCCGGCAGATGCGAATATGATGGCTGCAACAAATCACTTTACATTGACGGCCTCACCAAATACGAATTCAATCAAGCCTACATAGCTCACATCCTCGCCGATGAACCTGGCGGACCCAGAGGAGACGCCGTTCTATCACCTAAACTAAAGAACGATTTATCAAATCTTATGTTGATGTGCGACGAACACCATCGTCTTATCGATAAGGTGGATGTGGCCGGCCATCCAGCTCCGCGGCTTCAAAAAATGAAACATGATCACGAAGCACGAATCGAACTGCTCACTTCCATCAGAATCGACAAGAGAAGCCATGTGATATTCTACGGGGCAAAAATTGGGGAGCACGGAACACCCCTCACCACTTCAGAAGCGTACGCGGCTTTGTTGCCCAATCGTTATCCAGCACAAACCAGGCCTATCGAACTGGGTCTCAAGAATACCTCTTGGCAGGACAGGACTCCTGAGTATTGGCTGATAGAAAATCAGAACCTTGAGGCACTCTTCCGACAAAAGGTCGCCACGCTCAAGGGCAATGACGAAGTTCAGCACTTTTCCATATTCGGCCTGGCACCACAGCCCCTCCTGATTCGATTGGGGACGCTTCTCTCTGATATCTATCCGGCAGATGTTTACCAACGGCATCGCGAACCTTCAACTTGGAATTGGCAACAAGAAGCTGAAACAAAAGAGATCCTCCTCCTCGAGCCAAAGCAAAGAATCGGCATTCCAGTGCTGAAAGTGTCACTGAGCGCAACGGTTACGGATCAGCGTATACATGATACCTTGTCAGACAAGTCCTGCATCTGGACAATCACGATCGACAATCCGAACAACGACTTTCTCAAGACAAGAGAATTGCTCACGCAATTTCGCATGATCTGCCGTCGGGCATTCGATCGCATTAAAGCCGCACACGGCGAAAAGTCACAGATTCATGTGTGCCCCGCAATGCCAGTTTCTGCAGCTGTTGAACTTGGTAGGGTCTGGATGCCAAAGGCAGACCTTCCTCTAATCATCTACGATCAGAATCAGGCAACAGGTGGCTTCACTAAGGTGATGGAAATTAGCAACTCCAATAGGGGTGACAGTGGTGACGCAGGCTCACAAAGCGAACAGGGGGGAATATGCTAACATCGGAACAGTCTAAGCAATTTGGCGACATCTTGGAAGAACTCGGCAAGACTCTAGACATAACGAAGAGCCAACACGATGCAGCGGTTACGAGCTATCAGTTTGTCGGCGATTGGCTTGCGCGTGAAGGCTCCCCGCTCGCGAAATATCTTCCGGAGATCTTGCCTCAGGGTTCCTTTCTCTTCGGAACAATGACGAGACCGGAGAATGAGAATGACGAGCTCGACATCGATGTTGTTTGTCGATTTGAAGGGAAACAGCCCGAGTGGACGCAATTTGATCTCAAGAACATAGTGGGAAACCGACTCAAGGGGAACGAAACCATAAAGAAACTCCTCGTCATTCCTGACGGTAGAAGGTGCTGGACACTTCGTTACGCAGATGCTTCTAAGTTTCATGTCGACATCCTCCCCTCGCTCGTGAGCAGCGGTTACAAATTAGTTCTCGAGAAATCTCTTCGTACTTTCGCGGCAGCTGGTTATGAAGAATTAGCCATTCGCATCACAGACAAGGAAGAGAGTAACTATAGGACTGCCATCGAACCCGAGGCATGGTTGAAAAGCAATCCCTTCGGATATGGAATTTGGTTCGAACGACAAGCATCGCTCACCCTTGAAAAGTCGGCGAGACTGAGTGAGTCAGTTCAGCCAGTTCCCGCGTATGGAACGGATAAACTACCGCTCCAGAGAGTTGTTCAAATATTGAAGCGCCATCGGGACATGATGTTCAATGGCGACAAAGATAAACCTATTTCCATCATCATCACAACCCTGGCTGCAATGTCATACGCCAAGGAGACCAATGTCTCAGATGCCTTGGTCAATGTGGTCAGAACAATGCCAACCCATATCGGAGAATTGTATTCACCTGTTCACCGAAAGGTCGTGAAGCACATCCCAAACCCGGTAAATCTCGAGGAGAATTTCGCCGACAAATGGCCGACTGAGCCTCAGAAGGAAGCCAATTTCTACAAGTGGATGGGGCAAGTGGCAGCTGACATCGACCGCACATTTGCCCAGACGGGCATGGACAGGATCCGTGAATCTCTTGAGAAACCGTTCGGGAAAAATGCGGTCATCAAGGCGTTTAGCAACTACGGAGATAATCTTCGCCGACTCAGGGAAACCGGGGCACTCAAGATGGCTGCAGTAACGGGAGTCCTAGGAAATGCTGGTTCATCCGTGAAGGAGCATAGCTTCCATGGTCGGTAACCGAAAGCGCTCGTTGAATTTCGCCATGCAGGAAGCCAGAATACGTTCATTGTTCCCTGGCTCCCACTTGTCTTTACATCACAATCAGTTGGTATGGACCCACACAGTCACTCCATCGCCTTTGAGCAATTCATACGACATTGAAGTGATTTACCTTCGGGGCCAACATCCCGATGTCTACGTCGCCAGTCCCAAACTCGATTTGTTTCCTGGTGAATCCAGACTGCCACATGTGTACAGTACTGAGGAACAGCGACTGTGTCTCTATTACCGGAGAGCGAGGGAATGGAATTCCGGAATGTACATTGGCGATACCATCATTCCCTGGACATCCGAGTGGCTGCTCCACTATGAGATCTGGCTCGCTACTGGCTCGTGGCATGGAGGTGGGATCCAGCATATCCCCGAGTCGGAAAAACAATCCATCAACCAGCAGATCGAGTTCGATGATAGTGAAATCAAGCGCTAAGGCAACTCGGACAGCCGTAGCTCGTAGGCGCGGATACAGGCACACGCCCCTCGGATGGATTCCGAATGAATGGGACTTGAAGGCATTGTCCAAAGGAATAGATCTCTTCTCGGGTCAGCATGTCCTTTCGGAAGACTGCAACACCTCTGGTATCGGAGTCCCCTACCTCACCGGCCCCGCCGATTTCTCAGAAGGGGTCATTAAATCCACAAAGTGGACAGACAAGCCAACAACAATTTGTAGGAAAGGTGACATCCTGATTGTTGTTAAGGGAGCTGGGTCTGGAAAAATTGTAGAAGCGGACGCTGACTACTGCATCAGCCGCCAATTAATGGCCATCCGAGCAACCGGCTGGAATAACGATTTCCTTCTTCAATTCCTGAGGTCAAGAGAAAGACGATTCGAAAGTGTTTCGTCAGGTCTCATACCGGGACTAAGCAGAAATGATTTGCTTCTTGGACTTGCGCCAGTTCCCAGCTTGCAAGAACAAAAGGCCATAGTGGAGATTCTGCTGACATGGGACGCCGTCATTTCCAAAACAGCGCAGCTGATCTCTGAAAAAGAAGGACGCAAGAAAGCTCTCATGCAACGACTACTCATCGGCAATATGCGATTGCCGGGCTTCAGGAGAAATTGGTCCACCGTGGTCATTGGCGAGGTCGCCTCTCAACTGGCAATCAAAAACCCGACCAACAAGGATCTCGTTGTACTTTCTTGCACAAAGCATGATGGACTCGTCCCTTCGCTTGCGTACTTCGGCAGAAAGATGTTCAGCGACAATCTCAGCACCTACAAAGTTGTTCCGAAAGGCGCCTTTGCGTATGCAACCAATCATGTCGAAGAAGGTTCCATAGGTTATCAGGCATCATATAGGGAAGCACTTATCAGCCCCATGTACACCGTATTCAAGACAACCAAATCCGTGAACGACGAATTTCTATTTGCTCTCCTAAAGACCCCGAGGTACATACACCAGTACAAAAAAAGGATGGAGGGCTCAATTAACCGGAGGGGCGGGCTGAGGTGGGTAAAATTCTCGAAGATCAACTTGACGCTTCCGCCAATGGATGAACAAATGGCTATCGTTGCCGTCCTCGGATCGACCGACATGGAACTCGATGTGCTTAAACGGAAACTCGAAGCCCTTATCGAGCAGCGGAAGGGCCTGATGCAGAAACTGATGACCGGTCAAATACGAATTAAAACGAGTTGATCATGCAAACACCCTCTTTCAAAGAAGACCACATCAGTCAAATCCCTGCGCTACAATTCCTGCAGAACCTCGACTTCACGTATTTAACCCCTGAAGAGGCTCTGAAGCAGCGCTCTGGAAAGACATCGAACGTTCTCCTTGAGGGAATTCTGCGCAAGCGCTTGGAGACACTCAACACCTTCCAGTACAAAGGGAACGCCTTCGGATTCTCCCAACAGAATATCCAGGCCGGCATCGAGGCGCTCAGGGACCTTCCACTGCAGGAGGGCTACATGGCCACCTGCGAATATGTCTATGATCTGCTCACGTTGGGAAAAGCTCTGGAACAGACGATCGACGGTGACAAGAAGAGTTATACGCTTCAGTATGTCGACTGGGAAGATCCTAAGAATAACGTCTATCACGTCACCGAAGAATTCCCAGTAATGCGCTCAGGAAGCGATGAGCACTACCGTCCTGACATCGTTCTTTTCGTGAACGGTATCCCCTTTGTTGTCATCGAGTGCAAACGCCCCGACCTGAAAGACTCCCTTAAACAGGCAATATCACAACATCTGAGAAACCAGCAAGAGGATGGTATTCGCCCCCTTTATGTCTATGCGCAGCTGGTCATAGGGCTTGCAACAAATCATGCAGCATACGGAACCAACGCCACCGAGGAAAAGTATTGGGCGAAATGGGACGAACGGCTCGAAGAGGATGAGGCACGTAAAACCTACAAGGAATCGCTTCACCTTTTAAAGAATAATCCTCTGACACCCGATCAAAAAGCACTCCTCTTCGCCGAGAGGTTTCGATACGTCCGGCAATACTTTGACGAGCTCGAAAAGACAAACCTGATCCCCACAGCCCAGGATGAGTATCTTTTCGGACTCTGCAAACCTGATCGCCTTCTCGACCTGGTCCACAATTTCATCATCTTCGAAGCTGGTGTCAAGAAGATCGCTCGCTACCAGCAGTTCTTCGCCCTGAAGAAGACGATGAACCGGATCCGGACAATCGAAAACGGAACTCGCAAAGGAGGTGTCATTTGGCACACCCAGGGAAGCGGCAAGTCGCTGACGATGGTAATGTTGGCTCAAGCCATCGCTCTGGATGAATCGATTATCAATCCCAAAATACTCCTTGTCACAGACCGCGTCGATCTCGATGAGCAGATCACCGGTACGTTCAAGAAATGCCGAATGGTCGTTCAGAATGCCGCCACCGGCCAGAACCTCATCGAGCTTCTTGAGAGTAAAAGTGACGCTGTCATCACAACTATCATCAACAAGTTTGAGGCAGCGCTCAAGAACGCCAAGAGATCATTCGACTCGCCGAACATCTTTGTCCTGGTCGATGAGGGCCACCGCACTCAGTATGGGTCTTTCAATATCCAAATGCGAAAGACGTTGCCAAACGCATGTTTCGTTGCAATGACCGGCACCCCGCTCATGAAGAGGGAGAAGAACACCGCAACCAGATTCGGCGGACTTATCGACACTTACACAGTGGATGTCGCTGTCCGGGATGGAGCCGTCGTTCCACTTCTCTACGAGGGAAGACATGCAATTCAGAAGGTGAATGAGAAGCCTATCGACACGTACTTCAGGAAAGTCTCAGAGCCACTTACTGACTATCAAAAATCGGACCTAAAGAAGAAATTCGCCCGCGCAGAGCAACTGAATGTCGCCGATCAGAAGATATATGCCATCGCATGGGATCTGAGCACCCATTTCCGCGACGCCTGGCAAGGAACTGGCTTCAAGGGGCAGCTTGTCTGCCAAAGCAAGGACTCCGCGATCCGCTACAAGAACTATCTCGATGAAATCGGAATCGTCTCCACGGAAGTTCTGATTTCACCGCCGGATGATCGCGAGGGTGAAGATACAGCATACGGCAAGAGTGTCGGACGCGTGAAGGTGTTCTGGGACCGCATGATGCAGGAGCATGGAACGCCGAAGAAATATGAGCAGAACGTCATCAGCCGGTTCAAATATCAGCCGAAGCCGGAAATTATTATCGTGGTCGATAAACTTCTCACGGGATTCGACGCCCCAGCCAACACCGTTCTTTACTTGACAAGGAACCTCAAGGAACATGCACTCCTGCAGGCGATCGCTCGAGTCAACCGGGTCTACCCGGGAAAGGACTTCGGGTACATCGTTGATTACTACGGCGTGCTGAGCGAACTCGATCAAGCTCTGCAAAACTACTCTGGACTGCAGGAGTATGATCACGAAGATCTCGCCGGCACGGTTACAAATATCAAGGAGGAGATCAAGAAACTACCACAGAAGCATTCGGAGGTATGGGATATTTTCAAGACCGTCGCGAATAAGAGAGACGAGGAGGCCTTCGAACGTCTACTCCGCGATGAAGCGTTGAGGGTGATGTTCTATGATCGCCTGTCGAGCTACTCCCGTGCCCTCAAACTGGCCTTATCAACGATCGAATTCCACCATGATACCGCCGAAGACACGATGAAGAAATACAAAGACGATGCTGCGTTCTTCCTCGGTCTCAGGTCTTCCGTCTCGCGGCGTTATTCCGATGTGATAGACTATTCGGCATACGAAGACCAGATCCAAAAACTGGTCGACAAGCACATCCAGTCCGATGAGGTCAAGCCGATCACTCGGCTTGTCAATATCTTCGATACGGATGCTTTCCAGCACGAATTGGAGGAAACGATCGGTGAGGCTGCCCGGGCCGACAAAATCGCATCGCGCACGGAACGGCACATCACGGAGAAGATGGATGAAGATCCCGCTTTCTACAAGAAATTCTCCGAAATGTTGAAAGAAGCCATCAGAGCATACGAGCAACATCGCCTGTCGGAGGCACAGTACCTGGTGAAGACCAAAGAGATCATGGATGCAGTGATATCGCACACAGACAAAGACATTCCATCAGAGTTGTTGAACCACGATATTGCAAGAGCCTTTTATGGTATTTGTAGCACAGGGCTCGAATCAAAGATCCAGGATGATGTTATCCTGAAGCAGGTTAGTATTTCAGCGGCGCTTACGATCGACGCAACGATGCGTGAGTTGGTATTCGACGGCGGTAAGCCGATCATCGACTGGCAGGACAAGACCGACATCACGGGCCGGATTCTCATATCCATCGGCGATTTCTTGATCGACGAGGTAAGGGATAAGTATGAGAAGGACCTCTCGTTCGACGAGATAGATGAGATCGCCGACAGATGCCTGGAAGTCGCGAAGGTGCGCTACAAATGACAAAGCGAAGTATTGAATTTGGCTCGAAGAAGATTGAGTACTTGCTGTTCTTCAATCATCGGAAGACTCTGGGAATTACCGTCACTCCGGAGTTGCAGGTCTTGGTAAAAGCTCCTGCAGGTGCTCCCGCGGTCAGGGTTGATCAGATTGTCCGAAGGCGGGCTCCTTGGATCCTGAAACAGCGAGACTACTTCCTTGCATTCTATCCCAAGCAACCTCCAAAGCGATACTTGAGTGGAGAGACCCACCTCTACCTTGGAAAGCAATACCGGCTTAAAGTCAAAAAGGGGAAAACGGAGTTAGTGAGACTCATTGGAAAGTACTTCACTGTCGTGTCGCACAAGCCATCGGATGTAAAATCCCTGATGAAGGAATGGTACTGGTTTCATGCCGAGTGTCGGTTCGAAGAAATCCTGGAAGTGTGGCTCCCCCGTTTCCGAACGATGCATGTTCAACCTACCGAACTCCAACTTCGAGAAATGCCCAAACGATGGGGAAGTTGCACCACCAAGGGGAAAATCATACTAAATCCTGAACTGATCAAAGCTCCAAGACGCTGCATTGAATACGTTATCGTCCACGAGCTTTGTCATCTTGTTCATAGGAATCATAATCGAGACTTCGTCGACCTTCAGGCACGGATATTGCCGGATTGGGAACTCTGGAAGGATCGATTGGAGAGGTTTCTCGCTTGAGTGCTTCCCTTTAGTCGCCGCCCTCGATTACATGACAAATATTCCATTATTGCATAGAGTGAGCCTTCTGGAAGATCTTGATCGAGCTCTCGATTGGGTTCGCTCACTCGGTCTCGACTACTCAAGGTCGCGTTTCTTGAAGTACCGCGACGAGTTGAAGCTCGCCGAAGGAAGACTCTCCCTTCCCCCTTCATTTCATCGCGAGGCATACGATACAGCCGCCGAGGCCAGTGATCTTATCTTTATCCACCTCGGGCTCTCTCGTATCCAAACTCCGAGCTTGATCGAGAAACTCAAAGTTGTACTTGAAGGTCCGAAACACGCAGTAGATGAGAAACCAGATGGCTCTTCTCACAAACCACGAAATACCGCCTTCGAGCTGGTCATAGCAGCCCATTTTGCATTAGCCGGGTTCACGGTGGATTTCGACAGTGAGGCCGATGTCGTTGTCAGCGATGAGAAGTCGGCATTCTACGTTGAATGCAAACGACCATCGGGAACTGATATTGCCGGGACAATCAATGACATTCATCATCAACTGCAAAGAAGATACCAGAACCATCAATTGGAGAAAGCCGCTCGTGGCTTAGGTGTTCTTTGCGTCACCAAAAGAATTCTCCCAAATTCTGAGACGCTGCTGGTGAATACGGCGCAAGAAGGTCATGATGCAGCGATGGATGTTTTGAAACGGGCACACGATGATACAAAGAAAATGTGGTACAAGAACCTCCACCATCAAACCATGGCCGGAATAATCTACCTGAGTATGCCAATTGCGATAACTGGGCGGAGTGGATTGATCGTGTCGCGACAATTTTCTGGCCGTTACGTGAGTAGGACACGCAAAACCGATATTGCCGCGCAAGATCCGGACCGGGTATATTTCAGCCAGATCATCAATCGTCTCAATCAGGGTGCCTTGGCTGCGTTCACATCTGACCGACCAGGCCAAGACCCACCTGTACCACGCAAGGATGAAGGTAACTCTCAGGCCTGATCGGTCTCAAAAAGCGCTACCCCTGATTCGTCGGCTTGCCTTTCCCCCCTCCCTCCTTGGTCGTTTTAGTTATTTCGGCGTTCGCCCCACCGAACGGAGACTCAATGTGCAGACCGTCTGTTTCCTCGGGTGCCACGGCTCGACTGGTGAACGCCGTTATCTTAACTGGACGCTCGACTTGATCTGCAGGCACAATCATGAAGTAATAATCGGCTCCGGTCAGCCCCATAGCCAGCCAATCGTCGTTCGCAATGAGTTTCCTTCCCGGAATCAACATGCCATGCTCATCCGATTTGAGTATCTGACTTCTGGTCTTGCCCTTGTTGTCCTTGTTCTTGTCAACCTCTTTCTTCGATGCACTGTGCAGAGCCGTCCGAATTCTCCCTATCCCGGATTCACTGAGACATACGAGTTCGACCATACTCTTATCAATCGCGACCTGACCGCGGTACTCCTGCAACAGGTTGATCAGTTCCTTGTAGATGGTGTCAGCGCACCGTTTAATATCGGCCTTGATCCTCGCCTCCAGTTCCTCCTTTTTTCGCTTCCGCTCCGCCTCCACGTCGTCGGCTGAAGGTGGCCCGCCGACGAATATGGTGGTGGTGGTGTGGTCCCTGATCCATTGGGCGATGAAATCCGCCACGGCCTGTTGAAGATTGAGTCCTTCCTGGATCGCCGCCACGAGTTCGTTGAAGATATTTTCTATGTCGTGCAGGAATCCCTCACAGTCCAACCGGATCCTCGACATGGACTCCACAGTGTGTGTCCCCGGTCCGACGGATACCATGTCATGTGCCTCTGCCGAATCTACCTGCGTTGCCTTGCCGTTTACATGTATGCGGGCACCGTCCGCCATTTGGCCGGCGATCCGCAAGCGCGTATCCATCAACCAGCTCATTCTGTCCTTGGCGGTTGCGACCGTCTTCGTGATCTGCACGTTGTAATCATGGCTGTGGATAACGAGGACCGTCGTTGCAGTGTCAACTTCAAATTCGCAGGTCCAGGTGATCTGAAGTTCGCGAAATTTGTCCCCTATGAGCTCTCGGAGCCTCTCTGCCGCGTCACTTACCCCTTTGTTGATCTCCCCGGCGAGCAACGTGGAGAAACTATTGAACAACCCCTGGAGTGCAGCGACGATCGCGTCGATGAGGTTCGCACGGATGTCGATCTGATATTCAGCCCATGGTTGGTTCAGCGTGATATCGTTGCCGCCTGCAGTCGGTCTCCCTTCAAACGTCTTCGGCGGATTGGCAGGAGCCGTCCACTGACCGTCCGGTAATGCCCTCTTGAGCGTGATCGTACTGTTCGGCTTCGGCGTCATTTTGCATCCGCCGTAGTCAGTCTGTTGGAGCTGGATAGAAGGCATCTGTCACCCTCCTCATGATGTAACCCTCACAAGAGACCCAATTGATCTAGACAAGCGGACATCCTGAGTATTTCACAACTCAAGAACATTGTCTCCCGGGTCCTTGCAGTGGTCTGGTTGTTTTGATTTGTAGTATTGGACTAAAACCTTGCCTGGATTTCTGGAAATGCGCTTGCTTTCAGAGGATCTTGTCGAGACCCTGGAACACGCAAAATTTCTCTGTTTCGCGAACGTTTACGATGAGAAAACGGTTCCGATAATGCGGGAGGGCCTTATATGTTCACCTTTTCACCTGCTGCTTCCGTCAGCCGATTCCTATTCCCCATGACAACCAATCAGTAGCAATGGTCTGACTTCGCTTGCTGCTTTCGGACTTGGCCGTGATCTCCGAATGCTCCCGACGTGCGAGGGAGTATCTGAGAAATCGGGCGATGGGCGCGACTCTTCCTGGATGACACATCGACAATCCACGATCTTGGTTCACTTCATTCTGAAGTGCAACTGGTCCTCTTACGGTGAACCCGATTCATCCACGATTCATCTCGAAGCATCAAAGTAAGCCGCTGGCAAGCACATATGAGTTGAAAGCGTCTCTCGATGTTCGCCCGTGTGTTTTTCCCCCCTACTGGCTGCTCCCCGTCATTCTCGTCATTTCGCCAAAATTGCCCATTCCTGCAGATTTTAGGCCTTCCTGTCGCTCTAAAGCATCGGCACATATGTCTTTATGTGCCATTGATCCATACCTCCGTTCGCTTCTTGCGAGTGTCCCGTTAATCGAATATATTTGTGGCAGATAGAACGTCTATCTGCCAGATATACATACAAAACCACCACCGTAAGCAAGTGATGAAAACACTCGATATCCGCAGCACTATATTGAACTTCACTACCGGCAGAAAGTACTTCGCCGTAGAGGCCTTGAGGAAATACCTCACCCGGAAATCCCTCAGATTCAAGGCACAAACGGTGCGCCAATATGCTTACGACCTGAAGGCAAAAGGCGTGATTCATGACGCCGGATACGGGTGGTACTCAACAATCGAAAAACCCTTCAGCCTGGATACGAGCCCCCTCTCTGACCTCGTCACTCTCCTTTCGAAGAAATTTCCACTGCTTCCGTTCTCGTGTTGGACAACGGCTCAGATACAGGGATACTCACACCACATACCAGTACGTTTTGTTACCTTGCTCAACGTTGACGTCGATGACGTGATGCCTCTGTTTGAGTATCTGCGAGGGGAGAACTTTAACGTTTACGCCAATCCAGGGAAAGCGGAAACAGCGAAACAATTCATGATAGGAGACCGCACAATCGTTCTTCGACCGAACATCACAGAGGCCCCTGTCGAAGCACATTACGCCTCGATCGAAAAACTCCTTGTAGACTTGTTTGTCGAAAAAGACCGACTTATGCTGATGGATAACGCCGAGTACGAACGGGTTGCACGGAATATTCTCGACTCAGGTCGCATCAACATGGCCCGCATGCTGCGATATGCGCGACGCCGGGAAATGCGTCGCAATCTGGTGAACGCCCTTCATCACGCCGACAAGAACTTGGTGTGTGAATGATCGACGAGACATGTTTTTCGAAAGAATGGATCAGCAACCTTCGCAAGCAATATCCTCAGGCAAGCCCTCAGATCCTTGAGAAGACGCTCTATGCGTTTGAGGCCCTCGGTGTGCTCTCGCGATTAGAGCATCCGTTCGTATTCAAAGGGGGTACAGCGCTGATTCTGCTCCTCCCCGAAGTCAGGCGCCTTTCGATCGACGTAGACATCGTCGGCGACATCCCGCTCAACACGCTTTCAAACGCCGTTCGGGGCACCAGGTTCACGAGCGTCAAAGAAGATATTCGTGCGGGAAAAGTCCCGGCGACACACGTCAAACTTTTTTATGAATCGATCTTCGTCCCGTCCGTAAACTACGTACTGATCGACATGCTCCGCGATAGTCACTCATACGCCCATCTTCAGAAGACGTACCTCCAACGGAATGAGCTTTTTCACGCCAAAGAACGCCTTCAGGTAACGGTTCCCGCGCTGGACGACATCCTCGGTGACAAGCTCACTGCCTATGCTCCGAACACGACTGGCGTGTTATATGAATCAGGCAAGGCACTGGAAATCGTCAAACAGCTCTTTGATATCGGAGAGCTTGTGCACAACGCCTCCTTTCCCAACGACATTCTCTCGACCTTTGAACGGGTTCGTTCACAGCAGAACACGTATCGCAACACGTCGTTTACCACCGATGATGTCCTTGATGACATCATCGCAACGAGTCAGCTAATCTGTCGGATCGACTTGAAAGGCTTCTCAGACACTCCGCAAAGTACCGAACTGCGGGCCGGAATGAAAGCAGTTCACCCTTACCTGCTGACGGAACGATTCGCGCTTCCTGATGCAAAAGTCGCTGCGTCCAGGGCTGCATTTATTGCCACGGTCCTTAAGAAGCGACTGCTGGAGGCGGATCTGGATCGATATCGCTTCGGCCTAGGGAAGATCGAGGACTTTCGAAATGAGCAATTGACTGGGAATCTCCTAGCGTTCAACAAACTCAAGAACACGAACCCCGAGGCTTTCTATTATTGGTGGGTAATTTCTAAGTTATTGCAATGATATAGAATCAACAAACCGATCTCAGATTAAACATCTCTTCTCCGATGGCTCAATTCCAGGCTTGGCGACCCTCAGAAGTAATGAGCTCCCAATCCATCAACGTTCGCTTTAATGAGGCCAGCCCATTCCTGCTATTGAAGCAGCAATGATTATTCTTCACTCCCGCTGACCGTCGGTGGTTGTTTTTACCTCTCCCACTCGCTATATTTCCCCCGCGTCACGTTCAAACATCTTATCCGAGTCCAGAGACCATTGAGTCCAGAGACCTAAGCTGCGACAGCCTGAATCCAGGCCGTCGGTTTAGGTCTTTTTCATTTCAATCAGATCGGATTGAATATGGGCTCAACCAAGGTCTTCAAGCGTACAACGCTCCCGTTTGACACACCTGTCCCAGTTCCTAGGAACTCAAACGAACTTCTGGTAAACAGCTTTGGATACGTCCGGGCAGAAATTAGCGGCGGGGTGGTGAAGGTTCAAACTAAGAAGCACAAGAACAATGAAAGGGAGTATGTCCGCATCAACACCAATGTCTCTCCCCCCACGATTGAATTCATCATTGAGGAAGAAGAATCCTAATTCTTTAGCAGAAATTAACTCGCGGGGGGAAAGGCGAGAATGAACCGGCCCCCACCACCATGGCCGCTGTCTTTCCCCCGCGATGGGATTCGCCCCAGGTAGGTAAATGCTGAAGTTCTGGTTTTGTCCAGTGTCTCAAAAGGCTCCGCACGTCTCCGTTGGTCTTTAGTTCCATAACGCCCGGGCTGCTTTCGTCCCCTTTTCTCCGGATTCAATGATTGTTGAGTCCTCCGGAGGCCACACAACGATTCCTTCGGCGTCCCTGCTGTCATCCTTCTCCACTGGCGCCGGCGAAGAGAACAAGGGAAACCGTCCTTCCAGTTTGTCACCGATGCTGAGGAAGCTCAGCGGATTCAGAACCTTCTTCATATGTCTCCCCTTGTGTGCTCTGAAGATACGATGTCGCTTATCGCAATGCAAAGCTTTCCCATTTGCATTTATGCACCAATCGCTTGGCATTTTGTTCTTCACGGTTGTTCAATTGCCCCTAGCCCCGAAATCATCGGCTGGCGCGATGGGCGGAACAACCCCGTGCGTTTAATTTCGGTGCAAACTCCTCCTATCCACACCGGCTTTGCTCAACTCCACGCACCGACATTCCGGCAATCGGGGGGCGGTTCAAACACGAGCGTCATGATTTCGGTCTCCTTCTCTTGGAGAAGCAAGAGAAATGACTGACGCTACCTTGTATTGACATGTGGCGTCACACCCAATCGAACATCCTGCCTTTTCTATTCCAAGGTGTTCCCTTCTTTTCAACCGCTCAAACTGCCAATCGTTTGCATTTGCTTTGGCCTATTTGTCTTCACTATCTTGCACCGCGTTTATTTTGTCCAAAATCTCACAATTCAACAACATGCTCTGTTTCAAACACCCCGACTTCACCGCGATTCTGGTATTCTCAGCACCGGATCCACACACTTAGCAGGATAGTAGCTCACCCTGCAATCATTTCCCTTCTTCAAAATCTAGTCTAGAGTCCAGAGACCTTCTGAGTCCAGAGACCATTCGGCGCAAGACAATCTTCCTCTTGCCGCCACACTGCTGGTCAATCCGTGTTCTCCTCTCTCATCCGGACCGGAACCCTGGACTCCCTGCAAATCATAGGACGCAGCCCTGCAATCACCAGGCTCAAAGCGAGAATTCCTTACCTCTCCGCCCAGGCTGAGCCCTTCGTGATCATCGGCGAGACCGGTGTCGGCAAGACACTTCTTGCCAAAGCCATCCATGCCCGCGGCCCTCGGAGGTCGTTGAAACTGAGTTCCGTCAACTTCAGCGTCTTGAGCGAACGCGATCAAAGGTTGGAGCTTGTAGGTGCTTGTCCCCCTGAACTCAACACCAACCACCCTAGCTGCCTCGAGCCCCCATCGACAATCGTCCTCAAGCACATCGACTATGCGGATCCCTTCTTACAGGAGCAGCTCGCAGAGGCACTTGAAACAAGGACTGTCACGAGACTTGGATCCAACACACCCCAGTTCGTGCTCGGCAGAGTCATCTTCACTCTCAGGCAACCATTGCGTACTCTTTACCGCGAGGGCAGAATTACCGATCCTTTTTTCCTCAAACTCAGAGAATACGAACACGTTACTGTCCCACCCCTGCGCAAGCGAAAGGAAGACATACCTCTCCTTGTCAACCATTTCTTGAATCAGTTTCTGGATAGCTGGGACCTACCGGACCCGGAACGCGTTCGGGTGAGACTTGGCATTAAAAGCGACGGAAAGTTGGAAGCTGGGGTTCTCAAACTACTTCAGAAACAGCGGTGGGAACAAAACGTCATCCAGTTGAAGGCCCACATCCGCAGCGTCCTGGTGGTCAATCCTCAAACATCCATTCAGGAGAGGGAAAATCTCGAGGTGATGAAAATGATCTTGATGATCGATGAGGGAACCGAGTTCTCTCTCCCCCAGTCTCTGTCAGTCATTGAAGAAGCTATCATCAGACGAGCACTGGCAAAGAATGCCGGACACGAACCAAAGACCGCACAATCGTTAGGAATTAGCGAACGGTCGTTCCGCCGAAAAACCATCCCCGCTTGAGAAGATCTGTTGGACCCTCATCCCAGCCGCAAACAGTCGGTCGATAAATATCCGCCGCAACCCCACTTCTATTGCACCGGCCACGTCACCGCACCTGTGGTCTCCAATCGCTCTTCCTCATCATCCGGCAAGCGATGAAAGAAGTTCAATCCCGATAACTCTTCTACCTTCCGAACGGTAACAGTGTAATCCTTCGAGCTTCCCGCTAGTTTTCCCAATTGATTCTTCATGATGAATGCGAACATCTCGCGCAGCCCATCCGGATGCTTACAAAGGATCACCTTGAAGAAGTGCGTCGGGACTGCAACATTGTCTGGGCCGATGTGTTCTTTGGGCAGACTCTTGTGCTCGAGGCTGTCCAGATACAAAGGGCCTGTGAATATCCAAATGCTCCCATGATTCTTCGCCAATTTCCGGACTTCATCCTCCAGATGCGACCAGGAGATTCGGTTGAGGTTTGGACGCTGCGGTGCCATATTTGACAAGAAGAAGGTCTCCGACATTGCCTCGTCACTTCTCTTAAAATCGGCAGCCGGTGCCATATGGCCTCGGTCAAACCCACTTTTTTCAAAGTCTCTGAGCTCGGATCTTTTCCCTTCTGGAAGATCGGGATCAGGACGAAATTTGTCCTCGCGGTTGACGTTCCCTTGCAGGTCTTCCTTGGTCAGATGATAAGTAACCCATTCGGGAACGAGCGTTGTCGTGTCGAAAAGGATTACATAGAATTGCTTTCTGAGAACGATGCCCCTGCCTCCTGGGTATCCATATTTCACATTGTCATCACCGACAAGAGGCGCAGGCATCGACGTATCAGCACTTACGGCTGTAGCGTCTCCGGCCCGATGCACTTTCTTGGTTTGACCGTTGCAGGCGACAAACATCATGCACACGTTAAGGAGGACAAAGAATCTCTTCATTGGGGTCCCTTGAGGCGGTGGTGATACGGTAGTCGTGCAGCAATCCAATTAATTGGTCAACGCAGAAGACCTGATATGGTGAGTCCTCGTTCTGAGCGCCCTCCAGAAAAGTGAAGCCCAGCAATCTCAGAGCGTTCAGTCTTGAGCTCGCTTACCACATTCCTACCTGATCCGACCAAGATTATCCTCTTCCTCACGAAACAGCGATCTGCTTTTTCGCATGTGTTGACTGGCCAAATCTACTGAGATAGCTTCACAAACGCCAATTCATGCCCACCACGACAATTTCGTAATATACTAGGCAACCCTGTCTCTCCAAAGCCGACATCATCCTTTCCTAATCCAAACCGTTTTCAATTTGCCAAAAGAAGTGAGTCCTCACGAAATTCATAGTACTCTGCCATTCACTTCACTTGAGGAACCACCACTATACTATTTCCAATTCGTATAAAGATTCCTAACAAGGAGTTGAGGCAACCTCGATAGTCGTTCCTATTTGGGCACAAAACGTTCTTTTCAATATTGCGCTTAATAATCATTCGCACTATCCTACTAAGGTCAGTAGACACTGGTTGGGGCAATTGTGCGGTAATATTCCGAAAATATTTGTACGTTTTTCGGACGACAAGAACTTGTCGGTACTTGTACCTATTGATTCTTTCAAAGACATCTCACTTCTTGAGTACACTACTGTTGTTGGCAACATTCTTCGACACCACGTTCTGAATCAATGAAACTCGCAGGAGAGCTAGATTAGGTTTGATCCACCTGAGACGGCTCAATTCTTGGACGGATCCTCCAATTTCAAGAAACGAAGGACTCATCCGATTAGCAGGAAGTCCGTCGTGTTGTGTGCCACTCTTGTTTCCATTTGCAATGAACATGAGGCTCATGGTTGACTGAATTGGTGTTTTCTCCGGCTCTCCGCAAGCTCCAGCAGAACACTCGTGCCACAGCCTTTATGAAGTCTGGATTGAACCGATCATTTCTTTTCTGACACCAACCCGAATGACATCCTGTCTTGTAAGAGATCTAAGGAGCCAGATAATGCGACTTTTCGCGTTAACGCTATTCTTGACAGTGGCCTTGCCGTCCGCCACAATTGCTCAGGCTAAAGTGACGCGCGTTGATTACGTGTTCCTAATTGATGTTTCGGCTTCAATGGTGGGACAAGCCGGACATACTAATATTTTCCCGTCGGTCAAAAAAACTATTCAGGAATTTGTGTCTCAGATTCAACCTGGCTCAAGGGTTCTCCTTTTTCCGTTCGCTGAAAAAACCCTTGGGGTAAAAACATTCGAAGTCAATAGCGTCCAGGACGCCAATGCAATTCAGGCATATGTTGACGCTTTGAACGCCGGCGGCCAGGCCACAGCGATTTTCAATTCGGTCGAAGAAGTGCTTCGAACTGTCGACCTCATGCGACAACAAGAAAAAGAACAAAGGCCGGTCGTGTTTTTTGTCTACACGGACGGCGATGACAATGTTAGCAAAGGATGGACTCTCTCAAGTATTTTGAATCACTTCAATCTCAAACGGGGCAAGGATGATTGGCTCTTCTACACAGAACTTGGACTTCCGCGCGATCCTAACAAAGAAGCACAGTTCAAGAAATTCGAAAGAATGCAGTATGTCCAGGAAAGAGCTGGCAATGTTCATCCGATAATCCAAGTTGAAACCGTGATACCGCTATTGAACTTCGGCAACTTGAAACAGACGCCAAGAACAACAAGAATAGAGAAGTTCATAGTTCGCGCAAAGGATTCACTGCCCACCAACTATACCGTAACTATAGAACCTGAATTCGCCAACCTAAAATCGCAAGGGGCTTATGCAGACGTCTCGCCACACACGTTCTATCCAGCCGAGAACGTCAATTTGGATTTTTCGCTTGTTAACTCACAAGGAATGAAAGAGGGCAATTACACCGGCCGTTTCCACCTAGTATCGAGCGACCCTTTGGTAATTGTCGTGCCTGATGAGATTGAAGTCGGGTTCCTTTTTGAACCGGAAAGAATCGTTCAAATAGTCCCTGCAAGCGGTGGTGTATTCCCACTTTCTCTGGGAGACCAGAAGCTCGCTCGGGACGAAGTGATTGAATCGAAGAAGACCTTTCTCCTTCGATTTAACCTACAAGCGGAGCAGGCCGGTGAAAAGATGAAAGTCCGCGTGACGGAGAATGACGCCAATCCCCAGCACTTGGACCTAGGAACTGACCTTTCAATACTTCAGATACACGGATCTGAAGGGTTGGTTGGTTCAGAGGTCAAACAGCTTGTATTCGTTTTCAGAGGCAAATCCGATCTCTCCGCTGGTTCTTACAGCGGCCAGATAGTTTTCGAAGGGCAAAACCTGCGGATAGAGGGGGCCGGGCTTGATGACGTAAAAGGGAATCCTCAAGCAAAGAGCTTGAGTTGGAGTTTCCATTTGGCGTCCCCTCCGTGGACATGGTGGGTTTGGATGCTTGCTGTGGTTGCGACTCTTCTTTGTCTGCTACTTCTGGCTTACACTGCGTACTGTTTGAAGGAAGGAGTCGGTCCCATTGAGGGCGTAGAAAGCCTATCGGCTACGTGGTTCCCAGTCCTTGAAGGTGAACTCGAGGTTCTCGAACCGGAAGCTAAACAGGACACGCATAGCCTGAGAGGTCGAAAAGAAGTCAAAGTCGGTGCCGGTGGTGACATCTTAGCTGAAATCGACGGTGGCTTTCGCATGGAGCTTGCCACTTATTTGGGTAGACGCGTTATCAAGATCACTGCAAGCGAAGATAGCGTCGTGAAGGTCGACGGTTCCCCAATATTCACTGAGCATATCTTTGATGGCCAGCTGATTGAATTTGGCAAAGTCGTTCGGGCAAAAATTAGGTACAACAACATTCGTCTTCCGAAACCGGACTGACGACAGGTACGAGATGCTTAATCTGGGAGGTTGATCATGCCTTATTCTATTCGTAGATCGATAATGGTTGGGCTTGGAGGCACCGGGCGAGACGCCGTATTGAACGTCAAACGTAAGCTTCGGCAAGTATATGGCGACATACCACCAACAGTTAAGTTCTTGGTGTTTGATACCACACAACCAACCTATCAACCCGATGGTGAAAAGCTCGAAGGTGGTGAGTTCGTACCCATCCAGGTCGAGGATGCCGCTGGCTTGATAAGAACTCAGCCCGACATCAGAAAGTGGTTTCCAGATCACGGTGTGCCCATTCGCTCCGCGATTGATGGAGCAGGGCAAATTCGTGGGGTTGGAAGAATGGCTCTGTTCGCAAACAGCAAAAGTGTGCTGTCGGCAATCCGAAATGTCGTGGGCAAAGTTCGTGATTTTAGCGTCGGACGAGTCCAGAACGACAAATACGAAGTCATGGGGAAGCACATTTCGATAAATATCGTGACATCTTTAGGAGGCGGTACCGGGAGCGGCACATTTCTTGACGTGGCGTTCTTGTTCAGAAACAGTGGCCTCGACAGCAATGACAAGATTGTCGGATATCTATTGTTGCCTAGCATTTTCAAATCGCATCCCTTTACAGACAATGTTGAACCGAATGCCTACGCAGCCTTGAAAGAGCTTGAGTACTACATGTGCCTCGAAGGTCAGTCCATCAACCAGAAGTATGGATTTGGTGATGAGCAAATCAGCATGGAAAAACCTCCTTTTAATCTGGTTTACCTCGTGGACAACATAAACAAACAGAATACGGAGTATCGTGAGATAGAGGACCTCACGGAGTTTTTAGGGACGGGCTTGCTCCTTTCTTGCGGTGCTTTGGCGAAGGGCAGTTCAGATACGCTCGATAACGCTACCAGCGTCCTTTCAGGGTTGAAAAAAATCCAAGGGAAAAGGCCACTGTTCTCAAGTTTCGGCGTCAGCGAGGTTTTCTACGATGGCAGAAGACTTGCGGATTTAGTATCAAGAGAAATTGCATTGAAGTTGATCAACATCTATGAGGGTGAAGTCAATTTGGACGTCTCAAACGAAGTCGAGTCACTTATCGACGTGATGAACATAAGAGAAGATAGGGACAGGGATGATGTGATCGACGCCATTATTCCTCCTTCCAAGTTGCGTGCCTTTGAGTTGCCAGATGCTCGAAAAGGGGCGGCTCAGCGCATCATAGAGACAAAGACCCTCTACACTAATCGAGCTGAGGAAGAAACCCTTCAGGTAGCGAACAAGAACTTTGACAACTTGTTGCAGCAGAAGCTCAAAGCATTGAGGAAGGAGCTAGAAGAACGAATCAACTCGGGGTACGGGATAACGCATTCTGAGAAGTTCGTCAACATATTGTGTGGGAGACTCGATGCATTCAAATCAATGATGCTCGACGAAAGAAATGAATACGAAGTAAGACGTAAGAAGACCCAGTCAAAATATGACGTTCTCGTTGAGGACGTTAAAAAAGCCGAAACGAAAATGCTTGGAACCACCCGGGCCGTTCAGGAGGCCTGCGCTAATTATCAACGCAATGCGATGAACGAGGCAATGGAGCTCAGAGAGAAGAAACGACGTGAAAGAGGTGCTGATTTCTATTCAAATCTCCTTGCGGAAATGAAAGGATGGCAGTCTCGCGTAAATGAAATAAAGGGCCATTTGTCGAGGCTTACACAATCGTTAAGTAATGATATTCAAAGAGCACAGGGGAAGAAACCGCAGATCAAGGCCTTTGCCATTAACTTGGATGACTACTTACTGAGCAAGACTGAGACCGGGACTGTGAATCTGAGCGATTTCATCACTTGGTTAAAGAACTCCAACCGAAGCATCACCGAATGGCCCGATATGCAAACACCTGATGTCGAGAAAGTCATTTTGGAGTATTGTGGTGAGCAGAAGGTCGTCAAGCAACTGGTGGACACTGACATTGAAACAGAACTCAAGAAACTCCCAGAAGCCGAACTCGCATCAATAGTCACACATCTGGATGAGATGGCAGCCCCCCTCTGGCAGTATACGGTTGAGGCGCGCAACAAGACTCAGACGATCTACATGTTCGGTGTACCGGATAAGGATGAGACGATAATGCGAAGGAAAGAGCTGCTTACCAAACTCACTGGCTCAATTGAAAACCCTTCATGCGTCGCTACTGGAGATCCACATCGGATCATCTTCTTCAAGACCGAGGTTGCCATTCCAGGATTCACCATCCATCGTGCCGCAAAGTTCCGAGAAGACTATCTTGACGAAAACGCCCCCTTCAATTATCACACGGATAAGAACATGGAGGCAAATTTCCCAGATCTGTTCCCGGAATCTGACGATGAGCAAGGAAGAAGATATTGGTCAATTGCCTTGGCCCCAGAAGATCTAGGATTTGGATTCATTCGCAAACAGGGGCAATACTACTATGCAAGATCGGAAAGCATGGGAAATGCTGTTGACAAATACATGGTGAAGCTAGCCCAGGGAAGAAGGGAAGCAATGAAGATGTTCATGTCTAATGTTGATCTCATTCGTGAGATAAGGGAATCTGTTGAATCACAGGCGAAGCGGCTTGGGAACGATTCTGTGGCAACAAACCTGGCGAAATATCGAGATCAACTCATAAGCGGTGCTACCGGAGCAGGTGATGACATCAAGAAACAGGTTGACCTAGAAATAAAAGATATTGACGATTACGTCAAGTCTCTGAAATCACTCTAGACACTCCTTCATATGTCCTCTAGAAATGTTCTAAAGCCCGCGATGCTGCTGGGGCTAGGCGAACGAGGCGTCGAAGCGGCCTCTGAGTGTTATCGCTTTGTTAAAGAAGTGAATCCACTTGTTTCCAAAATCGTCAGTGGAATCGGGATAACTTCTTCTGGAAGAATGTTTAGGCTCTCAGATGACTCAACTCTGCTTACGATCGAGAACCTAGCCGATGTGGAACACCCAAATCCCTATGAGTGTAACTATGGAGAGTTTGTCAGTCGGGAAGAAGATATCAGCGATATCCTGGCCTCGCACTTTGAGGCCTTGACAGGAATACGGTTCTATCAAGAGCTCGAAGAGGCGGGATACGAGATCAAAACTGAAAACGTGCAGGTCTTTGTATTTGCCCCCTCTTTTGATCTGTTGGGATCTGCGACTACGATTCCATTGTTAGGTATTCTCGAAGTAATGAAAAAGAACCGAAGGATACCCAAGAATTCACAGGTTTCGCTCTTTGTGCTTTTGGCAGATCTTTCTGGGACTTCGGACGCTAGACTCAAACGAATCGAATTGGCGAGAACGTTTCAATTTCTTTCCGAGCTAGACTATGAGCTGGGAATGAACCTAGTGAGTCAAAGCGATGCAATGTTCGACGTCGGTCTAACTTGGCTTCTCAGTGGCAAGAACGAGGACAACAGCCAGGTCGGAACGTTTGCCGAAGTACTAAGTGTAGTGACAAATACAGTGGAGTCGATGATCGCCTATCCTGTCCTTGGCGATCTGAGTTTCCGGCATATCCTTCTAACGAAGTTGCAGCAACGTGGCCGCTTCTATAGCTCATTTGGATCCAGTAGAATCATCTTCCCAGAAAAAGAGATAATAGATCTCCTCTGCTCGTATGCTGTCGCTGAATTGCTCAAGCCCATGGTGACAGATCTCGAAGAAGGACAGTTCGATCGCAGTCTTGTGTTTGAGGGATGCAGAGAATTTCTTGCGGCACAACATATTACATCGATTACAGATCTCCTGTCGAAAGAGGAGAAGGGAAATGCAATCTATCAAGGATTCTCACATCCTATTCCGAAAGATGACAGCATCATCCCAAACTTGTTCTACGCTGACGTTGAAAACAAGTTCAAGCTGTTCTCTGAACGGACTTTGAACGACTACATTGAAAAACTGTCGACCCAGTCACAAGCGGTGCTGCACGCCAAAGAACAGGCGCTTGAGAATACGATCTCGGTAGACGTGGACACAGAGAAGAGGGGATTGGGTTATTCGGTGGCCGTTCTCCGCTCCCTGCAAGGCCAAGATAGCAGATATCTGCGGGGTGACTCGCTGGAGATGAACCATACTATTGATGAGGTCGAGAAAACGGTCCGTTCATTTTACAAGGTATTGTTGGGTCTGGATGTCAAAGAGGGCTCGCTCGACAAACTTGATGCGCAAATCAAAGCCAAGGATCGACGTATTGGTGAGTGCGAAAAAGAACTAGTGAGGGTATCAAAGCTCCTTGAGCGAGCTGAGAGTCCGGCAGATATAGAGAAACTGAAATTGGATCAGGCCAAGCTACTGGAAAATAGCAAAGTGATTGCGTTTGAGCGGACGAAACTTGTTGATGAATTCGAGGACTTGAAGTCCGAGATCGCGAGGCTCAACCTTCATATCGACGATCTACATGAGAGAATGATTCTCAAGGAAGAGGAGGAAAGGAAAAGTGAGGAAGAAGTGCAGGAGGCAAGGTTAAACGTCGACAAAGCAGACAAGGCCTTGAAAGAGGCTCAGATACACTTGAAAGCTCTTGCAGAGCTTAGGCGTAGGATTTTTTGGATGCTTGCAGCAACAATTCCTGCTTGCGTTACAGCCATTATCCTTCTAACTGGAATATCCTTGTCGTATTTTGGCATCCTGGACTTCGCCAAGTTCCTAGGCTTCTTTCTGGATAATTGGACCATATGTTTAGGCAGTATTGTGGTGTACGCGATTGTATCATTCCTGTATTTTGAGAGGAAAGTGGGTCGTGAATTCAGGCAGACAAAACTCCTTGTCCAAGATCTGCGTAGCAGAAAAAAGAGTAATATGGTCCAGTTGGTAGACGCATTCAATAGTAAGGCACTGGTCAGATGGAGACACTTGGTTCACAACGAAGCACTTATGTGGGCGAAAAGCTTCCGAGATCGACTATTTGAGATAACCGAGAACATCGAGGGATTCATCAAAGCGCTTCAATCAACCCAATTGGCGGCTCTGAATTTGTGGGCCACGAAAAATCTTCCGAATACCCTGTCGAAGAAAAGTGTTCTAACAAAAAGCGAACTAGTCGACACATTCTACACCAAATCACCGCCATCCTTGGAAAAACACTTTCGAAAGGTCCCACTCTCTTCTTACGTGATTAAGCACTTGCATCAAGAAACTGATGGATCTCTCGAGGACGCATTGAAACAATTTGTGGCTGAAGAGTTTGCTTCTATTCGAAGCAAATGCGTCGAGGATTTCATTTTTCCTGAAGGACCAGCTAAGCGCACAGTCACGTCGGTCTACGTTGACTCAAAAATCAGGAGCCTCTTTCGATCGGCTGCCCCCTTATGTCACCTGGATGTAGTTGCAGATGTGGAAAAGGCCGAACAAAAGGTGGCGATTTGTGTCCAAGACAAGGAGAAGTCTCAGGTCCCTGAATTGGTGGAGAAATTGTTCAGCCGCAAGAAAGAGGATTTTTATTCCACAGGGGACAAAAATGTTCTAGAAATTGACAGATTTACGATCGGCTTTCCTCTCTTTCAGGTTAGTCAGCTAAAGTCTGCACAATCCTGTCACAAGGATCTATGTGAGAATGATGCTAAACGAGCCTACTCAATCGAGAAGATACGCTATCAGGGTTACTCTCCATATCCGGAAGCACTCATAGATCATGACATAGTTGACCAGAAGCGTAGACTTATCTTCGAGGCCGAGTTGTTTGGTTTTCTAAAGCGAGACGAACGGCGGAGGTTCGTCCTTCCGAATGATCCCGCTCCAATGGATGAGAACGAATTGATCAAATTTCTCGAGAGCTTCAGAGGCCGGACAGTCAAACGAAATCTCGAAGAGTCAACCAACAAAGCTAAGTACGAAAAACCGAAAGAATGTGTCGCCAGAGCATTGCGCTTTCTGGCACAGGAAGGCGAAGATAAAGCTTCTCAGCTGACCGAGATGATGATGGCAAAGAAGCTTCTTGAGGAACTTGATCCGTTAGCTTGACCGAAGAATTTATCACATGTAGTCTTGAAAGGGGGGACCATGGACGACAACGAAAAGCGACACTTCGATGCGGTCAATGCACTTCAAGAAAGAGCTTGGGATCAATTCAATGAACGTCGTAGGTATGAAATTCAAGTCTCCATGGCATTTTGGACCGCAATTATCCTTGCGATTGCTGGTTCACTCACCCTCGTGTCGTTTCCGGATATTCCTCTTGGAAGGATATCACTAGCCGCGATAGGCGTAATGATCTTTTCCCTACATTACTATTGGTGTGCTGGCATAATGCAATCAAACAGAAAGGATCGACTTCGAGCCATTGAGTACCAGGAATGTCTCCATCAAATGCTTCCCTTTAGTTATTCTCCAGAACTGAAGAAGGACCTAGAGAAAAGCAAGGATCAAGGAGCAGACCTGTCGAATTGGAGTTTCATATTCCAAGTAGGACTCACCCTAGTTCTGGTCATTACGCTTGTTGTTGTCAATTGGAATCGTTTTGGTGTAGCCGCACTTGCTGAAAGAACCGAGCAGAAGAGAATAGCCGTAGAACGGTCAGTGCTGGAAAAACAGGTTATGGAAAGCCAAATAGAACTTAACAGATCCACATCAGAGACCCAATTAAAGACGGGCAAAGCGAAGTGATGCAACCTGCCAGGCCTGGCTGCCGACCTGGTCATGTCTGCGATTGCAGCCACAGTAATAGAGGAAACGAGATGAGATAAGTGCGCAGGCGCCACACCAACCCACGAAATCATCACGCAGACGTTCGAGCCGACAATCCGTATTCAGATCGAGCGCGAGCACCAAATCGGCTTGCTCAACCGTTTCTTGTTAAGAACTCAACCCCACCCCCCTGCAACATCTCTTTGCAGTTCATCGGGACTCCAAACGTACACATGATCGCCCGATGCAACTTCGATTGACCTTCGTTCAGTCCATTCACTAGTCAACCACTTACAATTCGTCTTTCTTCCTACTTCTTTCGGTGTTTCCCACCTTCGTTCTCACGGCCCTTCAAATCTTCAATATGTGATATCTCCCAAACGCGGTGTCTCCCATCCCTTTCTGCCACCTGCAATACTCCGCGTCTCACCACTCACCAATTGACCATTCACAAAGTGTTCTTCCAGCATCCGTCCTACCCTCATCGCTTTTCGCGCGCCCTCACTTCTCACCATCTTCGCTCCAGCATCGTCCTGCCATCTCACGTCTCACCTCCAAAGCATTTCCCACGCTCTCACTTCTCACCACCACAGATCTCCCCCCGTCCCAGAAGTTCCCCAAAAATATCAGGCAATTTGCCTGATAGGAATCGCGCCCTCATACCCATTAATTGGTCGCCAAGTTCTTTGAAGCCCGCCTCGATGCATGACGAAACGCTGGCAGCTTCACGAATAACGGGGTCCGGTTCACAACGAGTTATGCAATAACCGACTCCCGTTCAGAGACAGTTATTTGCGCGAATACGCAGTAAGCCTGCCTATTAGAGAGTTTTTTTCGGAGAAGGCACAAATGCCTATGAGGGAGACAGCCAACGAAATCCAATCCACCCTGGCTGCATTCATCGGATATCTCAGGAGGAAGAACATGTCGGATCGAACAATCAGCGCCTACACCTCGGACGTCAATAGCTTCTTGCGCCAAAATGCCAAGGACACAGGATCAGCAAAGCTCAGTTCCATCATGGCAATTCAAACAAAGGACGTGGAGGACTACCTCCTTGGCTTGGCAAAGTCCGGACTCAATTTTCCATCCGTCAGACGAGCCTCTTTTGCGCTGAAGAATTTCTTCCTTTTCCTCGTCCAGCAGGGATCGATACAACAGAATCCCCTCTCGACGCTCACTGTTCACCCGGTCAGAGGCGCCCTTCTCTCATACGACCAGATTGTGGCCATATATCACTATCTGAACAGACGCCAACATTCGGGGGAGGAATCTGATGTTCTCCGCTATCTTCGGGACGAACTCATCGTATCGCTGATGCTCTTCTATGACGTCCCGCAGTATCGACTCTGTACGCTTCAATTGTCCTCGCTTCGGACCACCAACAAGTCTGTCTCTCTTATTATCAGCACAAAGTCCACGATTCAACTCCACCTGGCCATGCTCCGCAAACTCCGAGCATACTTGGAACGCCGAAAGACCGTGTCCGACTTCGTCTTCCTGGAGAATTTCTCCGACCAGCCTATCCACAGAATGACCATAAGACATACGCTTAATGAGCTGGGTTCAACTCTGGGCATCGACTGCACGCACAAGACGTTGCGTGACACCTGCGCGCACCTGCAGCAGCACCCAGAGGCCAGAGAGACGCTCATTCAGAAAGTGCTGACTGTCGGACAGACCCACAACTATGCTGGCTCCCCAAATGCGTAACGCTCTGCTCCGAACATGTGTGATCCTGGAACTTCTCATCGGCTGCAGTCATCCCTCACAGCTCGATGATCCGGATCTTGTGAGCAGCTTGCGCTTCGCTCCGAGCGCATTCGATTCGTTCAAAGCTAACTCAGAAATCCGCTACTCGCTCAAGAGCCCTGCGACATTGAACGCATTCATTATCACCATCGATTCAAATGGAAAGGAGTTCCTCGTGAAAACTCTCGTGCTCAACGCTGCCGAATCAAAGGGCTCACACGCCCACACTTGGCTCGGCGATACTAACGATCAACTGTTCGCTCCTCCGGGTCTCTATATCGGTGTCATCCAGATCCAGGACCGACGGTTCGAATCCACTGTTCTTGTCTTTCACTACTAACAGCGCACCATTCCCCCCTTTCTTCTCAAGGGGGGATAGGGGGGTGGGGGGTCTCATCCCTCGCCCCCCGCGCACTACACTATCGGAGGTTCCCATGCACCCATCACCCAATCGAAAACAGCTCTCGTTCACGTTCTTCTCGTTCATCCTCGCCGCTCTTACTCTCATTGCCTGTGAGATGCGTCTCCAAATCCCTTCATCCACCAACGCGCCTGACATTCCGCCTTACGAATTCGAGGCAACCGGTGAGGACTTTCTCATCTCGGCACTGGATGAGGTCCAGGCTATCGCTGACTGGTCAGATTCCTTTCGGAATGGTCCCAGCGCACGACTCTCGGGCAATCCAGCACCAGGGAACAAGACGATTCTGTCGATTACCTCAACTGACACGGTATACATCTATGGTCAGATCATCCCGGGGGGCTACGGTGCTGTTGTCACCGAGCGCTATGCGCGTCCCAAAGGATTGCTGCTGATCACCGTAAGAAAGACATACGGTAAGGCGAATGGCCACATCGTCACCGAATCCAAGCGCTATGCCTCCTATGCAGATCACTTGAGCGACAACCCGCAGCAGAAAACTGTTACTGAAATGTACGGCACTCAGACCGATACCATTGTCACTCATGTGTTGCGTAACGGCACACTTCAGACATACACATTCCGGCTCCCCGTCGTCACCAGGGTCATCAATCCGCAGGACGGATCCATTCGCATAACGTCTCGCTACGCTTCAAATGGTAAGATACTCTCGAAGGTAACGGATGGGGATGGCAATCTTGTTCAACTGCGTAGCAGCTATGGTCAATCTGACGGAAGCACGATCACCAGAACGGAATATCCGGACGGTTCTTGGAGCCAGGTGCGCACACACGGAGAGGCAGATGGAACCGTGACACGCGAAACAACCTCTGGTCTGCCATCATTGGGTTCTGGCAATTGTGGACCGATAGCAAAACCTCCCATTCCTGGGATCAGGCGTCATATCGGCGCGGAGTTTTTGAGTGCTGCTTCCGGCCAAGTTGCTCCTGGCAACATTCCTCGGCCGAGTCTGGCGTCTGGGGTCACAATATTAGGCCCCAGGCCTCCTCGACCGATCGTGGCATAGCAGCAGTCCGGAGAACGAAGTAGCATCTACTTCACAGTACCACATCACCAACGGGTGCACAATGCTTCAACGAAGAAGATCTCTATCCTTCATACTTGTTTTCACTCTTATGGTCCCGTGGTGGGGGATCCTGAATGGGAAAAACCAACTACGCTCATCGTGCGAAGTTGGTCCGACCGTTCCAGCTGAGGCTGGGGGAGCTGGAGCGGTCCCCATCAGGATGCTTTCACAGATCGTCTTGGACGACACTCTATATAATGTCGGTACGATGGATAGTCTCGAGCTTTGCATCTTGCGGCTCGACATCAAGAAGGCAGAAGAAAAGGTGAATGAAACCAGTTTCTGGCGTCGGCTCATCCCCCAGGTTCACTTGTCGGCCAGCCTCGGTATGCACGACCTGATGTTCATCGATCCGACTTCCTTCACACCATACATTCTGCCTCGGGATGCTTACAGATTGACGCTCAGCATTTCACTGAACGAGGTCTTTTTATCTCCAACGCATGTGCAGGCAATCATCGATCTCGAGAGACTCAAAGCGGCTCTATCGCTCCGAACGATTCAGAACATTCATGTTCGCAGATTACTCGAGCAGCAACTCGCCGCACTGCAGGAGCAATCCGAATCACTCGAAAAGGAACTCTCAATAGTCGAAGAGTTGCTCCAATTCAACGAGCTTCGCTTCCAGCAAGGAAGAATCGAATACGATGCACTCGCGAGAACCAAACTGGAACTCCTGAGCCTCCAGCGATCCATCCAACGAATCCACCAACAGCACTCAGAGCTGCAACTGAAGCTATCAAGCCAACCTACCCCCTCTTTCTTAAGGGGGGCTGGGGGGTCCAATGCTCAATGACACCACCCAAATCATCGCCGATGTCCCGGGAAAACACCTCAATCCGCTCTTGCTCGCTCAGTCTCAATGGAATGACTCCTTGGGGTTCATGATGATTGCCTACACCATACAAGATCCAGCCATAAATGGAGCTTCCTCACGATTCTACGATCTCTTCTTCTTGCGTGGCTCACACATTTACGAGTGCGCCAGAATGAACTGCGATTTGCGCTTTCAACTTCACCTCGATGTTGCCCTGCAGACCTTCAAACACTCCGGACGAGAAGACAGCACCCGGGTGTATCTCTTTGCTGCTTCAGGCGAGATTCTTGATCGCTTCCGCTCAACGTTTGTCTATGAACCCTGCCTGAAGGTCCAGCTGGATGGATTGACAAAGAAACAGGTTCACACGCTCCTGACGAGCACGAAGTGCAGGAAGGGGATCATCGAATGCAACGAGTTCATTCATCTTCTTCCGTCGATTGACCTGAAAGATGTGGCCTCTGCCGACGATCTGACGCAGTATAGCCCCCCATTCAAGCGCGGCCGCATTCTATTGTACGACATCGAGAAGAACAAAGAACTGATCGAAGCCAGACATGCTTCAAGCATCAGCGCTCCCGCACCAGCAACCAACCAGTCGGCTATGCCTCCTGAACAGGTAAAGATGCGATTTCCTCACGCATCCCTCGACCAATCTACTGATGACCTGTTCTCAGCCGCCCGTGAAAAGGAGACAGAGGACTTTACAGTCTTCCTGAATCAGATTCTGAACTCTCCGCGCAACGCCGAGGATAGACCTCCTGAGATCGATGCCAACCCGGAAGCTGCTTCATTTGTCATCACGCATCAGGAATCTGAGCATTCAGCGGCTTCAGGCCCAATGCCTCGCCCTTGCCCGCCCATTCATGGGCGGGATCCTTGGCCCCCGAGGAAAATTATCACACGTCGTTCCAAGCATAGTTTCACGGTGCCTCAGCACAACGAACCTCGGCCTGAGCTTTCCGATTACACCAAACTCTTCGATCGGACTTTTCGCTCTTTTCGCCAGCAAGTATTCGATTCCTTCGGCGACAAATGTGACACGGTCATTACTGAAGCGGAACGCAAACTCCGAATTCTTACACCCGAATTCGATCTACAACTGCTCGATGAGAACACAGCTATCCTGGTTTTGGACCTCATTGAAGACATCGCAGGAGGCGCTTCATTCATGAAGCGATCCCGTCTTCGCCAAGCCGCCCTGACACTGGTTGCCGATCTCTACAACAAGCAATACGAACTCTTGGAGAAGCATAAGGTCATTGACAAAGTCGAACAGTTTTACTACCGGCTCAAGAAATGACCCCATTCCTCCCCCTCTCAGGGGGTTGGGGGGTCAACAACAGGAACTAAACGCCATGAAATGGTTTCATCACGACTGCGCAGCACGACACGATCCGAAGCTCCGGATGCTTGCAGCTAAACATGGCCTGGAGGGTTGGGCAATTTTCTGGGCACTTCTGGAAGAAATCGGCGAAGACTCCGACACTTTTCATTTAAAAATCATGGAATTCTCAAAAAAATCAGACAAATCTTTCGCGAATCTTCTGGAAGATCCCCGCAAAGAATCCGAGAACCTGTTCGACAGCAGCGTCGACCTCCCGAAAATTCCGAGACTTCCTGCAAAAACTCTGGCAAAAAATCTCTTCACAACCTCAAAAACACTCACAGCCGTCATCCGCACCTGCGTTAGTATCGGCATCTTCGATCAGCAGAAGTGGTTGAGCTTCAACGTGTTATACAGCCCATCGTTCGAACAGCGTGCAGACGACTATACGCGACGAATTCAAAGAAGGCATGCCCTGAGCGCAGCAGAAGGGGCGCAGAGTGTTCGGACAAACTCCGAACAAAGTTCGAACAGTGTTCGAACACTGTCCGAACAAAATCTGGAGTCGCTTCGGACAAAGTCCGGAAAAGTTCACCTAGAAACAGAAGCAGAACAGATACAGAAGGAGAATAGAAACAGAAGAAACATGTTTGTTAAAGACGCCAATGAAGAAAATCTGATATCCACATCTTGTCAACAGGGCCTTGTCACAAATTACAGTCACCTGATCGAACTCTCTCAGGATGCATTCTTCGAATACAGCGCCAAGGTGCATTCCGAACTTTCCGACTGGAATGATGGCCGATCAAACAAGTTCGATTGGAATCCGACTGAGCCGGAACTCCGCAAACTCTTCCTCGGAGGCGATCAGACACACAAGGAGACATTGTGCTACAGCGCCTACAACTTGCTCGGCGAGAAGACTCACTATGCCGAACTCGTACTGCGTGCAGTGCACTTGATGCTCAAAGCCAGTGCGAAAACTCGAATCACCAATCCATTCGGCTGGATGTGGACCTGCCTCCATGGCAACGGCGATGGCACTCACCCCTGGGTCCAGCTGCTCACCGCTGACGAGGAGAACAGCGTGGCATCCCTGCTCCGCCGCCGCGTCCGTGATAATCACCCTCCGTAAGGGCGAATCGCATTCGCCCGATCCCCCGATGCGCGGGCGGATCTAAGCCGTAAGGGCGTTACACGTAACGCCCATCATCAAAATCAGAGAGGAATCGACCCATGTTCCCCAACACCTTCGCTCTTGACATCGCCAACGACTTCATCGCCCAGATCTCCGCCACCTGCGCTCGCATCGAAATCGTCGGCTCGCTTCGGCGACAGAAGATAGCTGTCAACGACATCGATCTCCTTATGATCCCGAGGTTCATCCAAATGGAGGATGAGACCCTCTTCGGAGGTCCCTATCAAGAGGACCAGCTCGATAAGCAGCTATCCCAGCTTTGCCTGAGTCACGACATGGAACTCGATGCCAACGGCTCAAAGATCAAACGTTTTCTCAAATCAATCGACGGTGACACAATCCCCATCGACCTCTACATTTCCACCGAGCAAACTTGGTGGACCTTGCTCCTCATTCGCACGGGGAGTCGTCAACACAACATCAAACTGGCCCGCAAGGCGCTGGAACTTCAAATGCACTTGAAAGCTGACGGGAGCGGCCTCCTCACGAGCAGCGGCACCCTCATATCTGTTCAAAGTGAAGAGGAAATCTTTCAGCATCTCAAGCTCGAATACCGTTCGCCGGAAGAGCGGGACTGACCATCTCGGAGAAAGCCCATGTCAAACACTATTCCCCACCAAGCGATTCAAAGGATTCTCTGTTCCTGGTCAAGGACACTCGAGCTCGAGCAATTAGGCGGGGAGTCCATCGTCACGCAACGTGACTTGGAGCGGGTGATCAGAGTGCTATCCAATCACGTTGAGCAAACAGAACAGAGTCACTCGGCTTGTGCAATGCAGACTTTCCCAACAGAGTGCTCTAAGCGAGAGTGACGAACGGAGGCAAGATTGGTCGGTCAGACGTTCCCGTCTGACCTTCAGAAGCGTAACAGCATACTACGGACCAGGTCGGCGCTTCTGCGAAAACTCTTGCAACGCCAACGATAGGGATGCCATGAGAAGCTATTTCCGCACTTTGTCAACGATGCGTTCAACGTCATCTTCAGTTTGCAGCTGCAGCGCCCTTGCGCGCTCTCGTACTGCAAGACGAAATCCTTTGTCGTTCTGCAGGTTCAGATACAACCGCAGTGCGTCACGCACGACTTCACTCTTCGTCCGTTGCTCTTTCTGCGCCAGTCTCTCCGCCTGCTTCAGAAGCTTCGGTGGAATCGAGACGGTCACGACTTTGCTTTGTCTCATAAATAGTCCTCTCCGGGGTGTATTACACTGTAATATAGCCACCAACCGCATCGTTGTCAAGTTTGACTACGTCTCACTCCAAATCAAAGGCCTAGCACCCTCATGTTTTTCAAACTCAACCACTCATATACTTGCTACTCAAATACTTCCTACTCCACTACTCACATACTTAATACTCTTCTATGACCACCCCCACACATATCACATTCGCCGAGTTCCTGTATTTGCTCTTGCTTACGACGACGGGTGTCGCGCTCAGTGCATCCAACGCCTTTATCATAGCGATCGCTTCGACATTGCCCGACATTGACACAGCAGCAAGTTATCCAGGCAGGGTTGTTCCTTCTTTGTCCAGATTTCTTGAGCGACGATTTGGCCACCGCACGCTCACTCATTCGGTTGCTTTCATGGTCGGTCTTGCGGTCTTGCTTCTGCCTATCCGGCTGGTGAATGCAGACATCTTTGTCTGCATTCTTGCGGGTTACTCCTCACATCCTTTTCTGGATACGATGACCGTTCACGGCGTGAAGCTCTTCTATCCGCTCTCAAGCTCTAAATGTGTGTTCCCACTGGAGGTCAACAATCCCCATCGTTACCGGCTGCAAACCGGCTCTAAAATGGATCGGATGCTGGGAATCTTCTTCCTCCTCGGCTGCATTCCCGTGTTCTTGATTGCACACCAAGGATATGAGCGCTTCATAAGGTCGACACAGAAGAACATCGAGTCAGCTGTGCGGGACTACAATGAATTCTCCCGGGATAACCTTGTGTTTGCCAACGCCACTGCCTACAACATGCTCACCAAGCATCCCTTCAGCGGCACTGTTGAGGTCATAGGAGCCCTCAATCCCTCCACGTTGATTTTCAAAGGAGCTGATGGAGACCTGCACACGCTAGGGAAGGACTTCGAAGCCGACTTTGTCGCAGATAAGATACTGTGCGAAAGGGGCACTCCTGTCCGTTCGACAGTGCGAAGCATCGATCTAAGCAACCAACTTCTCTCCCAGATCACTGCCTATATCGATACGTCAGTCGAGAACTACCTCTTCGGTGATCTTGCCACAACAGACAAGGTATCCTTGCCAGAGAACATCAGAATATTCAGTCCTGTAACGGGGGGCGGCGGAACTGTCAAGTTCAGCTATGCCAGGTACCGGGATATTCTCACGTTCAATCTCGAGTACGTGTTCATCACAAAAGGGATCCTGACCGTGAAATCAATTCTCCCAGGCAAGAACCAGGAGAGTCAATCATCGCCTGGTTTGACCTTGCCGAGGCTTGAGAACTATACCCAGATCTCAGTCACGCTCGATCCGAAGGAATCCATACAATTTTGCAAAACGAGGGGGGACACCGTGAGGGACAAAGAGATCCTTGCAAGAAAGGACCTTGCGCAGTTCTTCCAGGATCAGATCAGCCTCAACGAAGGCAAGATACAATCGCTGGAGAGCCAGAAGTTGACCTTCCTCTCAGAAGTCAATCAGAAGATCGTCAATGCGGAACAGGCTGCAAGAATTGATTCGACAGAACACGCTCAACGAACAGAGCTTTCAAAAGGAGGGTTTACATCTGATCGCGTGCTTACTGTTTCGGAACTGAAGTGGCACAAGAGCAAGACAACCCTGTCGCAGCTTCTTGCATCCCGGTCAGCCACCCAGTCCAGGACCGCACTGGAAATCCGCAAGCTGTCCCTGACCAATCGACAACTAAGATCAAAGGCAAATGCCGCCGAGAAGCAATCCGAAATTCACTCAACCGTGAACGGTCTCCTGATGGACATCCGTCAGATTCCTCACAACAACAAAACCCAGGTCACATTCATAATCAAGCGAATGAACTGACAGGCCCCGCATCCCCTCCTTTTTTTAGGACGGGGCAGGGGCAGGTCCACATCCCCTCCTATTTAGGAGGGGACCGAGGGGAGGTCCAAAACCATGTCTTATTCTTGCTCTTCCTGCAACTCCTTTTTCCCAAACTTCCAGATCACCTGTCCCGATTGCGGACGCTGGAATTCTCTCCGCAAACAAGTGGCCGTGATATCGAAGGACGGCGTACGACCCATAGCGCTCCCTAAGATCGAATCCTTCAGCGTCCCAAGAATCAGGACAAGGATTGAACAGCTCGACCTGCTGCTCGGTGATGGCTTCGTTCCCGGAAGCACTGTTCTGCTTACAGGTCAGCCGGGAGCCGGCAAATCAACTCTCTTGATGCAGGTGTTGAAGAAGATGAACATCCCATCGCTCTATGTCACCGGCGAAGAGTCTGTCCAGCAGCTGAAGCTTCGTGCAGACCGCCTGAGGATAACCTCACCAAACATCTTTGTCCTTTTCGAATCGAACATGAGTGCAGTCCTTTCTCATGTCAATCAGACGAAGATAAGGATGCTCGTTGTCGATTCAATACAGACCATTTATTCTGATACGATGACCTCACTGCCGGGAAGTTCAATGCAGATACGAAAGTGCATCTATGTCCTACGGCGGCTAGCGCAGCAGCAGAATATCGTTCTCATCATTGTCGGACAGGTCACCAAGAACAGAACCACGGCTGGCCCAAAGCTCCTCGAGCACGCAGTCGATGTTGTATTCCATTTGGATGTGCAGGAGGATCAGGAACATCATCGCATCCTTTACGCTAGTAAGAACCGATTTGGATCCACAGCCCCTCGGTGCCAGCTCTATATGCGAAAGACTGGGCTGGTCTTTCACGGGGTGAAGCCGTGAAAGATTTAGTCCTTCCATCTGACCTTCGTCAGGATCTGACCTTCTTTGGAAGAACAGAGGAACTTTATCTCCTTGTCAAGAACCTCTCAAAAGGCCGTCACACGCTGCTCGCAGGAGACAAGGGTATTGGTAAGAGCCGACTTATGCTTGAAGCGAAATGGATCCTTACCGGCCACACCAGGCGCATCGATTTCTCAGCGAATATCATGGCGCAGCTGCGTGGCAATCTGGGTGTTCGCATCAAACCGGATCAATACAAGATGCTCTTCATAGAACACTCAAGCCCGCTGGGCGATTGCATCAAGGAAATCGCCGAAGACCTCTTCTATCTCGGGGACCTTCACGTAGAACTGGATGGCGAGCGGACAGATTGGGCAACAGCCAAAAAGCAGCTCTCTGGGCTTGGCAGCAACAAACTCCAAGCTTTGATTTTCGAGGGCATCTCCCAATCGCAGAAGCCCTATTTGATCTTCTTTGACAACTTGGACAGGATCTCCCCAACACAGCAGAAGTTTCTGGAAACTATTCTAAACGTTGCCCTTGTCTGTGCAGCTGTCGTCCAGATGAAGGAGAACTTCCAATTCAAACGTATCTGGGCATCCTTCACCAAGATCGACTTGGAACCACTGCCGGAGGCTGTTTCCATTCAGCTCATCAACTACTTTTTCGAGAACTATACTCTACACATCATCGATCCAGAGCTCTATCGAAGAGAGATCCTCAAAGCTTCCAATGGTAATCCGTTCCACATCAAGAACATGCTTTGGCATGGCTCCAAAGAGAAGTACCTCGACACCCAGGAGATACGCAAACTCCGTCAGGTCGATGAGGGGCATTACTTCAACATGGGGCCCATCTATGTTTTCGGCATCAGCATCTTCACCATCTTCAAAATCTTTTCAATCGGCACAGACAACAGAGAATTCTACATCTACTTCTCGACACTCGGATTTTTCGCGTACCTCATCTTCCGAGTGTTCAGAGCGTTCTTCCTTTTCAGGCCTCAGAAATACAGATGACGATACAGCATGTAAAGTGAAAGTGGATGTCACTGCTGGGAGGGATCGACACGAGTCATGGCATCATTCTTCAAAAGGAGCAATGGTATTTATTATACAGCCTATCGGGAAAAAGGCCGCAGCAGGTGGATTTCCCTTGGAACGAAGGATCTTGAGAAGGCCCGAGAGCTTTTCGCTTCGCTCGCACCACACCTCGATAGGCCAAGGCGTACGAATCTCTCGGGTTTTATGCAGCGCATTGAACAGTATTCTCTGGCAAATCTCTCCATTGGCACTGGCAGTCTTTATACTCGTGCATTCAAGCATCTGCTCGAGACCCTCGGAAACCTCCCGCTCAGAGCCATCACTCCGTTGGACATTGAGCAATTCAAGCAAGCGCGGCTACGCAAGGCCTCCCCTGTCACCGTCAACATCAATCTCCGCACGCTTCGGGCAGCCTTTCAACTTGCCGTAGACTGGCGACTAATCGATGAGAATCCAGCAAGGAAGTGCAAGTTGCTCAGAGTACCCGCAAAGGATCCTTGCTTCCTCACCTTGAAAGAGTTCATCAAGCTGTGTTCTGTGGTCGAAGATGTGGGGTTTCGACGCCTTCTCTTGTTTGGCGCTTCAACCGGAATGCGGCGGGGCGAACTCGTGAACCTGTGTTGGGAAGATCTTGACTTCGATCGGCGTTCGATCCGGATCAGAAATCGATGCAATTTCGTGGTGAAGGGCTACAAACCGAGGACAATCCCAATGTCAGCTGATATCTACAATATCTTCATGCCGCTGAGGAAACCTACGGGCTATGTCTTCTCAGACAAACAGCAAGCTCCACTGAGCGCGCATGCAATTTCCCGTCGATTCAAGAGTCTTGTGCGGAAGTGCGAGTTGCCAGAACAACTGCATTTTCATTCGCTCCGCCACTCATACGCCTCTTGGATGCTCATGGCCAATGTTCCCATCTCCGTCGTAAAGGAGCTCCTCGGTCACAGTTCAGTAGCTGTGACCGAGATCTACGGACACTTGTCAAACGAATACCTGCGAGAGAGCGTGGGCAAGCTACAACTGCCCGATGTCGACAAGCTCACGAACTGATCTTAATGTAGAGGAGAGGGGCCTTTCCAAGTTGCTGCTAACAAATCTGTTAGCATGCACGGATCAGCAGCCGCAAGTCATTGCTCAAAGCCAGGTTCACACTTGTACACCAATCCTGCCACGTTCGCGACACATTGATCTTTCGCATCTCGGAACATTTGCCGACTAGCTCAATGTCAGTCGGGGTGTCAGGCGTTCAACAGTTCTATGCCGCTGGTTCGGCTCTGCGCAGGCTGGAAGGCTCACTATTGCTGTGTCGTCAATCGTGTTATCAGGAGGGAGTTTTGAACTGCAAGTCCAAGTCGGCAGCCAAATTGGAACTGGTGTTTCTCTGTGCTCAGAGGGCAGAATTGCTAAACTCGCTAGATTCAGGAGCTAAAACGCCAAAAGAAAATCCCCAGTGTTGATGGGGATTTTTTGTGTACGTGATTCGAAATCCTACCGAAGTCTTACATCCATATGGCCCCTGGTCCTCGGCCTCAACGCAGGAGGGTCATTTTTTTCGTCTCCACGAGTTGTCCAGCTTGCAAGCGATAGATGTATGTCCCGCTCGGAACATCGGGCTGCCATCGAACCGAGAAATACCCCGGTCCAAGCTCCTCTGATAGCAAGATCGCCACTTCCTTCCCCAACAAGTCAAACACTCTCAATGAAACATAACAGCCGTTCGGCAATGCAAATTGGATGATCGTGGTGGGGTTAAAAGGGTTCGGATAGTTCTGGCTCAATACAAAGTCTGTAGGAATTGAGCCATCGAGCTTTTCGACTGCGGTGGTACGGATCGTCTTGAAGCTCCTGGCGTTAGAGAAGCCGCTGAATCCTGCGGCGTTCTTCGAGCGGACCCGCCAGTAGTATGTCGTACTCAAAGCCAGCGCACTGACCGATCTCGATGTGGTCGTGAGTGTCGTGTCATCGACCACGGTCGATGCAAAGGATGAGGATGTCGACGCCTGCAGGTGATATCCGGTAGCACCGGTGGCGGCATTCCAGCTCAACGACGTGGTCAACTGCAGGTTGATTGCGCTGTCGGCCGGTGACGCAAGCGTTGGTGCTTGAGGTGCCGACACAATTTCAACACCGGTGATCCCAAAATCTGAAAATGGTCGTCGCCATACTCCACTTCCACCACCGCCTGTACCCCCAACAGTACCGGCAAAAATATTCATGCCATTGGCAACTAGCGCAGAAACCCATGTCCTTACCAAACCACTATTGACCTTTGTCCAGTTCGCTCCATAGTTCGTTGAAAGAAATACACCTCCAGTGGTTCCGGCAAATAGATTTGTATCGTACATAGCTAAAGTAATGATACTACCAAAATCCGTGAATCCATTATTTACCTGTGTCCAGCTTGTTCCACTATTTGTTGAAAGATATATACCATCAGGAGTACCGGCAAATAGATTTGTACCGACGCAAGAAAGAGCAGTAACCCAAACACTGGGTAAGCCATTAGTGATTTGTTTCCAATTTCCCCCATTGTTCGTTGAAGTAAATAGACCCCCATCAGTAGCGGCAAAAATACTTATGCCATTAGCAACTAGGGCAGAAACACTTGTCCCACCTAGATTATTATTGACTTGTGTCCAGCTTGTTCCATTATTTGTTGAAAGATATATACCATCATTAGTTCCCGCAAACAGATTTGAACCGCTAGCAGCAAGAGAATAAACGTTCGTATTAGTCAAGCCATTATTAATTTGCATCCAACTTGATCCATTGTTCGTTGACAGATACACTCCTTTCTTCCTTTCTCCGGCAACAATATTTTCACCGAGAGTAGAAAAAGATGTAATATCAGCATTACCCAGCTCGAGCGTCCAACTTGTCCCTTTATTGGTTGAAAGATACATGCCCCCAAGAGCACCTGCATGAATATTTGCACCGTTAGCAACTAGCGCACGAACACCAGAGTTCGTCAGCCCTGTATTCAGTTCTGTCCAATTTGTTCCGTTGTTGGTTGAAAGAAACATGCCTACATTAGTGCCAGCATAGACATTTGTGCCGTTGACGCAAAGCGAACGGACATGAGTATCAATCAAGCCATTATTGAGTTGTGTCCAGTTGGTTCCATTGTTCGTTGAGACATAAACACCGCCATCCCATGTACCTGCAAATAGACTATTACCAACAACGGCAAGGGAGAACACTCGCGGAATATAATAGATACCATCTACCGGCACAACCAAACCATTAATAACCGGTGTCCAATTGGTGCCATTATTTGTTGAAAGATACACACCTTCATTAGTTCCCGCAAACAGATTTGAACCGCTAGTACAAAGCGAAAAGAGATTCTTGGGAAAGCCACTAGTCACTTGATTCCAGTCTGTTCCATTATTCGCCAAAAGATAGCCACTGCCATCAGAAGCGCCCGCAAAAATACTTGAACCCATTGAAGTTAGAGCGGTAACACTGCTTGTTAGAGGAAGGCCATTGCTAATTTGTGACCAAGTAGCCCCGTTATTGGTTGAACGAATAACACGACCACCAGTAACCGCATAGATATTCGTACCGCTCACGGTAAGAGAGGCAACATTGGCGTTCGCAATTACCTGAGTCCAACTTGTTCCGTTGTTGGTTGAAAGAAATACGCCTCCACCCGACGGAACTCCAGCGAAAATATCCGTGCCGCTGATAACTACCGAATAAAAAATGTGATCGCTATTGACGTTTTTCCAGTTTGCCCCATCGTTCGTTGAAAGAAACATACCCCCCTCAGTGGCCGCAACAATAGTATTACCGCTACTAGCCATAGAAAAAATTGGACCCCCATTAGGTCCATTTGTTTGCACCCATTGTGAATACGACGGATTCGAACTGGTGAATAGGCAACACAACAAAAAGAGTAATCTGAATGTGCTTTTCATCTGCGTCCCCTTTGATGAAACAGAGAAGTGCAATTGTAACTCATTGATATCTCTATTCCCTTGGCTCTTAGACAGATCATTTTCGCCTCATAGCGCATACTCGGTTTTCAGAGGCATGCCACGGTGCTGCCTGCCAACGTACTGCAGGATTGACTCAGAAACAATGCGGGGGAGGGGGGCGCAAGGAGTTGTACCTTGTTTGTGGGCACGAGGGAAACACGGCCTCGCTAGGTAGTTGGATTGTTTTGACCAACCTTCTTCAGGGATTCGTCATAGAATTCAGCCACTTGCAAGCCAAGAAGCCCGAGACAAGGGCGGGAATTCTCACACCTCGCTAGACTGAGCAGTTGGGAAGCTAGAGAAATAGCCCGAGGATTCAGGGCTTTTCTGCGAGTGAAACAGCGGCTTACCGATTCCCTACTTCAACCTGTTTGGTTCAGACAAAGCGGGCATCTGCATTTCCAGCTTTTTCACCCGCAGTTCAGAGAACCGGAAGTTCTATATTCACGCGCATCAGAGTGCGACAACAGTATTTAGCATAAGAAAGCTCCCTGAGATGATCGGCACGTTTTCATCTGCGAGATGAACATGGAGCCGCATGGGCCCTGAGCAAATTACTGATTGTGAACTAACTCATCGTTAATTGTTGTGAAAGACGCTCGACGGTGTTGTGCAACTGACTGGGCGCAAGGTGGGCATAGATCTCGGTAACCTGAATTGTCGAATGCCCCATTAGCTTTTGAACTTCATAGATCGGGGCTCCGTTCTGGACCAACCAACTCGCAAACGAATGCCGGAGACTGTGAAAGTGATAGCCAATTGGAAATCCCAGACGGTGGACATGTTGGCTGAACTTCCTGCTCAGGTACAGATCCCTTACTCTTCTCCCCTCTATTGTGAACACGTAATCTTCGGATGTCTTGTGGTCAAGCCGCTCTAAGAGCTGTAGTGCAATCACGTTCAACGGTATGACTCTTCTTTTGCCACTCTTCGTACGATAAGTGCTACTCGAATGTACTCTCACTACCTTCTGTGAGAGGTCGACATCCTTCCACCGAAGGTTGACAATCTCCCCTCTCCGCATTCCCGTGCACGCGGCCAATATCACGATCGATCTGAACCACTCCTGCCTGATTGAACCAACGATCAGTTTGAAATCTTCAGACGAAAAGAATATCGGATCCCGTTCGGGGACCCGTGACAGAGGAACTCTGGTGAATGGATTAGAGCTCAGGATTTGCCAACGAATGGCATAGTAGAAGGCAGATCGAAGCGCTCTGAGGTTGATATTCAGCGTTATAGGAGAGACTTGTTTGATTCTGCGCTGCCGGAACAGATCGATATGCTGTGCGGACACTGTCGCGAGTTGAAGATCGCCGACTGTGGAGAGGAAGGACTTGAGCGCGTGCCGATATATTCCAAGCGTGCCGGTGGAGTAGAAACTCGAAACCCTTGAGAGAAACTCACTGATGAACGTGGAGAGACGTTTGGGTTGATTCGCCTGCCGTGGCTTATCTTCAAAAGTTTCCAGATGTTTTGACGCTCTGGCTCTTGTGCGTTCTCCGGTACTAATCCATCGGCGACGGCCGTTCTTTCCGTCAGTGACAATGTAGAAGATGCCGTTCGAACGTTTGAACAGGGTGGGCATGGGACACCTCTGCGGATTTGCTGTTAGCAGAAGTGTTAGCAGGTGGGAAAAGCAGCTGTAAGTGTTGTACCCCCAACGAGATTCGAACTCGTGTACCGAGCTTGAAAAGCTCGTGTCCTAGGCCTCTAGACGATGGGGGCAGAAAAATGTCGATTGCAGATTATCGATTTTCGATTGATACCCGCAGGTATGGGTTTCAACATCAATCGACAATCGAAAATCACGAAATCGACAATTCGCTTGGGCGACCAGTGGGTTTCGAACCCACGACCTCCAGGGCCACAACCTGGCGTTCTAACCTACTGAACTATGGCCGCCATGTGTTTCTTAAGGAAGGCTCTCAAAACCCGATGTGCGACCAAAATCGGACGTTTCACCCCTTCCCAGAGAGCGCAAAGCCCGTTATTTTCATAACAGGCTCCGCATTCATAAAAATACGCAAACTTCGATGGAAAGGCAATAGCATTTTCGCGGGTAAACCCCGAGCTCGATCACCCCGGCGATTCTCACACATGCGACATAGTTGGCCTTTATTGGAAAGACCTACCTTCTTGCCGGAACCATTGTTAACTTCTGTCAACGTATTGATGCGAAACTCCACCGGCTGTTCCAGAGTCCTCCATATCCCGAACTCGGCTGCGTGGCACAGAACTTGAGCCATACTCACTGAATGTCATTCCGGAGCATGTAGATCCTGCTCGTACCCGCGCGATCGTTCGCCAGTCGTCTTGCGATTGTTGTCAGGGTCTTCCGATAATTATCAACATTCGTGCATAAACATCCAAGGAAGCAAAACAGCGATGAAAAAAGACTTTCTGACAATCCGTGATTTCAGCCGGGAAGAAATCCTCGGGACCCTCAAGCTCGCCGCTGACATGAAAGCTCATCCGCAGAACTATACATCGGCTCTCAAAGGCAAAACGCTCGCGATGATTTTTGAAAAGCCTTCGCTCCGCACCCGCGTGACGTTCGATGTCGGAATCCATCAGCTCGGCGGATTTTCCATCTCCCTCTTGCCGATGGAAATCAGTCTCGGCAAACGTGAGTCGATCCACGATGTCGCCAAGAATCTCGAACGCATGGTCCAGGGAATCATGATCCGCACGTTCGCGCATCAGATCGTCGTCGATATGGCGCGGTTCGCTTCCATCCCCATCATCAACGGGCTGACAGACTATTCGCATCCATGTCAGGCGCTTGCGGACTACCTCACCATGCAGGAATTGAAAGGCGAACTCAAGGGGCTGAAGCTCTGCTTCGTCGGCGACGGCAACAATGTCGCTCACTCGCTGATGTTCACAGGAGCCCGGCTGGGGACGCATGTTACAGTTGCATGCCCGAAGGGCTATGAACCAAGTCCCGTAGCACTTCAGTACGCAACCGAAGATGCAAAAGAAACCGGCGCGCGCATTGAAGTCGTGCACGACGCCTCCGAAGGCGTGAAGGACGCGGACGTGATCTACACGGACGTCTGGGCGTCCATGGGACAGGAATCTGAAACCGAGGCGCGCAAAGCGATCTTCCAGCCCTTCCAAGTCAACAAGCAGTTGATGGCGAGAGCGAAGAGCGGCGCGATATTCCTGCACTGCCTGCCTGCTCATCGCGGCGACGAGGTCACTGACGAAGTAATCGACAGCTCGGCCTCCGTCGTGTTTCAGGAAGCGGAAAACCGCCTGCACGCGCAAAAGGCGGTCATGGCTCAACTGATGAAATAGGATACGGACGTATGGCACGAACTGCGTTGATTGCGGTGGGCGGAAATTCTCTGATCCGGGTCGGAGAGAGGGGAACTATCGAAGAGCAGCTCGCAAACGCTCATCAGACGGCCCGTAAAATAACACAGCTTGTCGCTGACGGTTGGCGCGTCGTGATTACGCATGGCAACGGTCCACAGGTCGGAGCCGCGCTTCTCCGCTCTGAACGGGCAGCCGGCGAAGTATACACCCAGCCTCTGGATGTCTGCGTCGCCAACACACAGAGTGAAATTGGCTACATGCTCGAGCAGGGCCTCCAATGTGAACTCCGGCGTGCCGGCTTTTTCATGCCTGTGATGACGATTCTGACGCAGGTACGCGTCAGTCCCGATGACCCCGCCTTCACAAACCCTACCAAACCGATAGGCCCATTTTACACACAGAAGGCTGCCGAAGAAAAAATCAGGCAGCACGGCTGGGCGATGGTCGAAGACGCCGCCCGCGGATACCGGAGAGTGGTCCCATCACCGCAGCCTCTCGAAATTCTCGAACTGGAAGTGATCCGTCAGATTCTTGATCTCGGCATCATCGTCATTGCGCTCGGCGGAGGCGGAATCCCTGTCCTTGTCGGCGAAGATCATTCTGTGACAGGTGTGGAGGGCGTCATTGACAAAGACCGGGCATCGTCCCTCCTCGCAACCGGACTTGGCATTGACTGTTTCGTGATCAGCACGGATGTCGATCAGGTGTTCGTCAATTATAAACAGCCGTCACAACGGGCTGTGAGGCAGGCAACTGCAGATCTCATGGAGCACTATCTGAACGAGAATCAGTTTGCAGCCGGCAGCATGGGGCCAAAAGTTGAAGCGGCCGTTCGTTTTGTCCGCAATGGGGGGCGCGATGTGTTCATCACCTCGTGCGACCAGTTGGTCGAAGCAGTCCGCGGCAAAGCAGGTACGCATATCACGGCAGCACTAGATCACGGGCAGGAAGAATGAAACTACAACATGTCATCGAATCGCAGCAGTTTTCAGTCCCGAACCTGATGGAGCTGTTCGGCCGAACCCGTCAGATGGAACGGATCGTTCAGCGCGGCGGCACGCGCGATTACGAAAACCGCATCATGGCCACGCTGTTCTACAAGCCATCGACACGAACCCGTTTTTCGTTTGAAGCTGCAATGTACCGTCTTGGCGGTCGGGTGCTCTCCACCGAATCCGCGAAAGCGTTCTCCTCCGTGGTGGAAGGAGAGCAGCTCGAGGACACCATCAGGATCATAGCCAACTACTGCGACGTCATCGTGCTTCGGCATAACGAAGAAGGAGGAGCAAAACGAGCAGCAGCGGTCTCCCCCATTCCCATTATCAACGCCGGCGACGGGGAAGGCGGCCAGCACCCCACACAGGCACTGCTCGACCTCTACACAATCTACAATGAGTGCAACACGCTCAACGGCCTTTCCGTCGCTCTGATAGGCGCACTGGACACCGGCAGGACAGTCCGATCTCTCGCCTACCTGCTCAGCAAATTCGAACGGGTAAAACTGTACTTCCTCGCTCCTCCTGAGCTTCAGATCAAGCAGGATATTATCGACCACCTTGAGGAACGCGACGTCTGGTACCAGCTCAGCTCCGACCCGGCCGAGGTATTGCCCTCCGTAGACGTGGTGTATCAAACGCGCATCGATCGTGAACGCCTCAAGAGGCAGGATGTCGCCCTCTCGCAATACAACATCAATCCCGCGATGCTGCACCAGATAAGATCCAACACAATTATTATGCATCCGCTGCCGCGCTCGGTGGAAATCGATGCTGCAGTCGACCGGGATCATCGCGCGGCGTATTTCCGTCAGTCACAAAACGGTCTCTTTGTAAGGATGGCGCTGCTTACGATGCTCTTCGATGAAGAATGAGATGGTCTTGACGAGGCATGCGCCGCCGTCAACGGAATTGTTACGACTCTCCAACCGCAATCACACACGGCAACATCACAGAAGGAGTTTGTATGGCAGGAATGAAACGCATCAACACTATCATTATCGGTGCCGCTGGACGCGATTTCCACAATTTCAATGTCATGTATCGAGACAATGAGCCCTACAATGTCGTCGCATTCACCGCAACCCAAATCCCGAACATCGCCGGACGGAAATACCCGGCTGCCCTCGCGGGCAAACTCTATCCCGACGGGATTCCAATCTATGAGGAGAAGGATCTGGAGGACCTGATCAGGCGACATGCGATTGAGGAAGTCGTGTTTTCTTACAGCGATGTGTCCTACCAGCATGTGATGAGCCTCGCTTCACGCGCTTCGATGGCTGGTGCGCATTTCAAGCTGCCGAGCGCACCACAAACGATGATCCCAAGCAAGAAACCGGTGGTTTCGATCTGCGCCGTACGCACGGGAAGCGGCAAGAGCCAGACATGTCGAAAAGTCTCCCGCCTGCTCGCCGAGCTCGGCCTCAAAGTCGCAGCGGTTCGACACCCGATGCCCTACGGCGACCTCGAGAAGCAGAAAGTCCAGCGATACGCTTCCATCGAAGACCTTCAGAAGCACCAATGCACGATCGAGGAGATGGAAGAGTATGAGCCGCATATCGTCAACGGAACGATCATCTACGCCGGGGTGGATTATAAGGCGATACTCGATAGCGCGGAGCAGGAAGCCGATGTGATAGTGTGGGACGGCGGCAACAACGACACATCGTTTTACAAACCGGATCTTTCCATCGTCGTCGCCGATCCGCTCCGTGTCGGAAACGAACTCTCCTACTATCCGAGCGAAACCAACCTGCGCATGGCGGATGTTGTTATCATCAACAAAGTTGATTCCGCCGACCCGCAGGCGGTCTTTACTCTGCGCGAAAATATCCGTAAGGTCAACAAGACGACACAGATCATCGAAGCTGCGTCCCCGATCTATGCGGATCAGAGCGGCCTTATCACCGGAAAGAAAGTGCTCGTCATCGAAGACGGACCGACACTGACCCACGGCGAAATGAAGTTCGGCGCAGGTACTGTAGCAGCTCATAAATTCGGCGCGTCGGAGATCATTGACCCGAGGCCGTACTGCTCAGGTGAAATCAAAAAGACATTTGATAGCTATCCCGGCATCGGGATCCTGCTTCCGGCAATGGGATACAGCGAGAAACAGGTGAAGGATCTCGAGGAGACGATCAACAAGGTCCCTTGTGACACGGTCATCATCGGAACTCCCATCAACCTTGCGCGGATCGTTAAACTCAACAAACCGGCGGTTCGGATTTCGTACGAACTGGAAGAAATCGGAACCCCTGATCTGAAGTCGATCCTCGGCAAGTTCGTTGCTTCATTGAAAGGATAGAATGCACCATGGCAAAGAAAACGGCGGGCAGCAAAGTAAAGGTCAGGAAGGGTTCCTACGCGCCGGAAACCCGCCTGATTTGGGGAGAATCGTTCACACCGAAGTGGGACTATAGTCATCACGTCATCCCGCCCATCTCCTCCTCGTCCACATTTCGCCTTTCCACGACGAAGCGCGGAGCGAAAGGATTCATTGAGTTTGCACATCATGCCGGGGACCTGAACGTCGAGTCGAAGGCCCCGATCTATATCTATGACCGTTTGGGTGAGCCAAACAAGGATCTGCTCGAGGAAAATCTCAAGACTGCGGAGCAAGGGGAATGCGCCGTGACATATTCAACAGGGATGGCTGCCGAGTCTGCTCTCTGCGGCATTCTTCTCGGCACCGGCAGCGAAATCATCGCACACCAGATGTTGTATGGCTGCACATATTCTTTGTTCAAGAACTGGTTTCCGCGCTACGGCATCAACGTGAAATGGGTCGATTTCAAGGACCTGAAAGCCGTCAGCAACGCGATCTCGCCGCGCACCCGGTTGCTGTATTTTGAGACTCCAGTGAACCCCACCATGGACCTCATCGACATTCAGGGCATCGCGGAGATTACGAAACGCCACAATCGCAATCGGAGTAAGCCGAACAGGATCTATGCCGCCGTTGACAATACGTTCGCCACACCGTACTGCCAGCGCCCTTTAACGCTCGGCATGGACTTCGTTGTGGAGTCATTGACGAAAGGAATTTGCGGTTTCGGCACGGATATGGGAGGTGTCGTGCTCGGACCCTCATGGAGTTACGATCAGCTGCTTCTCTATCGGAAGGATTTCGGGGGAGTGCTCAGCGCAAAAAGCGCATGGCCCATACTTGTCTACGGATTGCCCTCTCTTGCCGTCCGATTCAGGCAGCAGATCCAGACGGCGCAGAAGGTGGCAGAGTTCCTGGAAGACGACAAGCGAATCGGCATGGTAAGCTACCCGGGCCTTGATTCGTTCCGGCAACGGTCGCTCGCCCGGGACCAGATGCGCAACTACGATGGAGAGTTTTCTCCTGGTGTATTGATGTACTTCATACCGAAGGGGAAGTCTCCCGCTGACCGTCATCGCAAAGCGAACCGAATGGTGAATTACATCGCCGACAATTCGTACACGATGACACTCGCAGTCAGCCTGGGGAACATCCGAACACTGATCGAGCATCCGGGATCAATGACACATTCCAGCATTCCGCCGGAAGAGCAGCTCAAGCGCGGTATTGATCCGGGAGGAATAAGGCTTTCGATCGGGCTCGAGAAAGCGGAAGATATTATCCGAGATCTGGAACAGGCACTGAGAAAAATGTAGCAATGTTTCCAGGACCACCGTACAATCGGCTTCCAATCTCCGTTGGAGGCCGATTTGATTTCACGGCCTCCCAATCCCGACTCCACCCCGTTCATTTCCACATATTGGAATGTTGCTTTCAGAAATAGGAATACTTCTGGTTTTCTGTTGATATGTGACGAGGGACTCGCCAGTTCAACACCCCTGGAACGCCATTTCCGTGGCACAATCCTTGTCAAGTTATGATGCCACAAGGGGTTTTGACTTTTCAGCCGGAGGAGAGATGCATGCAGACGATCGCGGTCAGGCTTCAGGAAAACGCACCTGGTAAGTACTTCGTTACAAGCGCATGCAATGGATGCGGGATTTGCTTCTCGTTTGCCTTGCAGAATTTCATGTACAGTAATGACTCGTCGTACTACTATCTCTATCAGCAGCCTGCCGATCCGAGAGAGGAAGATGATATCCGTCGGGCCATAGAACTCTGCCCGATGAACTGCATCAAAGACGACGGCGAGCCATTCTAGCGGTTGTTGAAATCCCAGTTGAGAGACAACGATGAACCTCCCCCGAACCAACATCGTTCGGGGAAAGCAAGGCCGCCCCCGACAAAGAGCGTCGGGGTAAACAAGAGCGCCAAGTATTTGAGTTTTGGGGCGGATGAAAAGATCCGAATAACTTCTTTGCGGTCCGTGGCGCCCTTTGCGGTTTGTCTTACATCGCCCCTCTAGACGTTCGGTCAAAAGTCTCACGAAACATCGCAAAGGAGTTCGCACTCATGAGCCCTGGATCTCTTCTTCTTGCGCGGCTTTTGGATCCCGAAATACTCGTTCCGGCTGCCGAGTTCCTCGAGAACTCCGACATCGTGGAATGCTGGAACGCAGTCGATGGTCATGTCGACCTTGTCGCAAAACTCAGCGCTCCCCCAACCGCGCTGCTCGAACAGATTCGCAGCCTCGGCGGCGTCCAGGATATTCATGTCATCGGACTTTCTGACGAATCCGGCACGTTCTTGTGCAACCCCGCCATGTGCTACTCCTTCGTGTTCCTCGAGGTGGAAGATGGCAAGCTCGCTTTCGTCCGTGATCGTCTCGCTTCAATGCAAGAGGTTTCTTTCTGTTCTTCGGACGAGGATGGCGGCGAGGTCATTGCGGCCGTCAACGGCAATACGTTTCAATCGATTGACAGAACAATCAACGAAAAGATACGCCCGATCGATGGCGTCCTCCGGCTGAAACAGGATCGTGTTATCAATCTGAAACAACTCTGAGGTTTGAGCCATGGCAGAACCGCTCATAGACGAATTCAAAACTTTCAATCTCGATCTCTGGAAGTATGATGGCCACGCAGGCGCCCTCATTCCGCTTCTGCAATCGGCCCAGAATACCTACGGATATGTCTCAGAGAAAGCGATCGACCACATCAGCCACGTTACCGGAATACCCGCCGCTGAGATCTACGGAGTCGTGACCTTCTATGCACAGTTCCGGACGAAGCCGCTCGGCAGGAATGTGGTCAAGATCTGCAACGGGACGGCCTGTCACGTGAACGGTGCCAAGACGGTCTATGACACGGTGCAGGATGAACTCCAGATTACGTATGATGAAACGACCGACGACGGAAATTTTTCTCTTCTCTCGGTAGCATGCCTTGGTTGCTGCTCACTTGCTCCCGTCATTACGATTAACGGCGAGACACACGGGCGGCTTGACTCCGGAAAAACACGAAAAGTGATTCGCGATGAAAAACGCCGCGTCGGCGCTGTCTCCAAAGCAGTCGAAGAATGAGGTCTCGAATGAAAACTGTATCCATCGGATTGGGAACATGCGGCATCTCCGCTGGCGGTGAGAAGGTCTATAAGGCATTCCAGGAAGAATTGAAGGAACGCCCTGATGCATTTCTTCTCAAAGAGACCGGCTGCGTCGGGATGTGCTACCGCGAAGTCCTCGTCGAAATCGGCAACGGAAACGGAAGCCCGCGGCTCTACGGCGAGGTCACGCCGGACAGGGTAGGTAAGATTGTCGAAGAAGACGTGCTGAACGACCGTCCGATTGCCGATTGGCTTGTGTCCGGCGAGGGCAAGGAAGTCGGGTTCTTTGAAAACCAGGTACGCATCGTCCTGCGCAACTGCGGCAAAATCGACCCGGGCTCGATCGACGAGTATAGAGAGCAGGGCGGCTATCAGGCAATCAGGAAAGCGCTGACGGGCATGACGCCCGACGGCGTCGTGAACGAAGTGGTTCTCTCCGGCCTGCGAGGCCGCGGCGGCGCGGGCTTTCCGACCGGAACCAAGTGGAAGCTTACAAGGGCTGCAGCCTGCAGCAAGAAATATGTCGTCTGCAATGCCGATGAAGGAGATCCAGGAGCGTTCATGGACCGCTCAGTCCTGGAGAGCGATCCTCATGCGGTTCTGGAAGGAATGATCATCGCCGGCTACGCCATCGGGGCCGATTTTGGATATATCTACTGCCGGGCCGAATATCCGAAGGCTGTTACCCGGCTCAGGCAGGCGATCGGGCAGGCCCGCAAAAACGGGTTCCTCGGACAGAACATTCTCGGGACATCATTCAATTTCGAGCTTACTATCAAAGAAGGGGCCGGCGCGTTCGTTTGCGGCGAAGAAACCGCTCTGATGGCCTCGATCGAAGGTCGTCGTGGAATGCCCCGGTTCCGTCCCCCCTTTCCTGCGAATTCCGGCCTCTGGGGCAAACCGACGAATATCAACAATGTCGAGACCTTCGCAAACGTACCTTGGATTGTGATGAACGGAGGAGCGGCGTTCGCGAAGTACGGAACGGCCGACAGCAAAGGGACCAAAGTGTTCGCGATGGCGGGCAAGGTGAAACGGACCGGCCTCGTTGAAGTGCCGATGGGAATCTCCATCAAGTCCCTCATCTTCGACGTCTGCGGCGGCATCATGCACGACAAGGAATTCAAGGCCGTGCAGATGGGGGGCCCGTCGGGCGGCTGCATCCCGGCATCAATGAGCGACACGCCGATCGACTACCAGCAAATCCCGAAGACCGGCGCTATCATGGGTTCGGGCGGCCTCATCGTGATGGATGAGACCACATGCATGGTCGATGTGGCGAAATTCTTTCTCACCTTCACACAGGCTGAGTCGTGCGGGAAGTGTACGTTCTGCCGCATCGGCACGAAACGCATGCTTGAAATCCTCGAACGTATCACGATCGGTGAAGGAACGATGGAGGATCTCGACAACCTCAGCGAACTGAGCGATCAGATCCGGAACGCCTCCCTGTGCGGGCTCGGTCAATCGGCACCGAACCCTGTTATCACGACGTTGAAGTACTTCCGGGACGAATATGTTACGCACATCGAGAAGAAAAAGTGCCCGGCGCACGTGTGTGCCCCTCTCCTGACATTCACGATCAACGACAAGTGCCCCGGTTGCATGGTGTGCGCCCGCGCCTGCCCCACGGGAGCCATTACAGGCAAGAAGCGCGAGATCCATTTCATCGATCAGGACAAATGTATCAGATGCGAGAAGTGTTACACGGTGTGCCGCTTTGATGCCGTAACGAAAGACTGAGGACAGCAATGGTGACTCTCGAAATCAACGGACAACAAATCACCGCATCGCCTGAAAAGACGATTCTTGAAGTCTGCAGGGAGCAAAAGCTCGACACCATCCCGACGCTCTGTCACGATGAGAAGCTCCCTCCGTTCGGCTCGTGCTTCCTCTGCGTGGTCGAGCTCGAGGGGCAGACCAGGCTGTTCCCTTCCTGCGCCACCAAGGTCGCCGGCGGAATGAAGATCCACACGCGGTCAGAAAAAGTCAAGCGTGCAAGAAAAACGTGTCTGGAATTGCTCCTCTCGGATCACTATGCCGACTGTTTCGGACCATGCCGCCTGAATTGTCCTGCCGATGTCGATATCCAGGGATATATGTCGCTCATCCACCTCGGCAAATTCAAGGAGGCGATTGCTCTCATCAAAGAGAAGAATCCTCTTCCGTCAGTCTGCGGCCGCGTCTGCACGCGAAAATGTGAAGTGAACTGCCGTCGGTCAATGATTGACGAACCGGTCGGGATTGATTTCCTGAAACGCTATGTTGCAGACCAGGACATGATCGGCGAGATGTGGAAGCCCGAAGTGAAACCGTCGAATGGCAACCGTGTAGCAATCATTGGCGGCGGACCAGCAGGACTTACCTGCGCGTACTATCTTGTCACCGAAGGATATCAGCCTGCAATTTTCGAAGCACTGCCGGCAATGGGCGGCATGCTCCGGTACGGCATTCCGGAATACAGGCTTCCCAAGGAGGTTTTGGATAAGGAGATCAAGTGGATCACTGACCTCGGCGTCGAAGTCCATACAGGCCGCACATTAGGCAAGGACTTCACGCTTGACAGCTTGTTCGATCAGGGTTTCAAGTCCATCTTTGTTGGTCTTGGCGCTCAGGTTGGCAAACCGATGCAGGTAGAGAACGAGGAAGCGGAAGGCGTCCTCAGTGGAGTCGAGCTCCTGAAACAGGTTGAGATGAAAACCAATCCGCCCGTAAAAGGACGCGTCGTCGTGGTCGGCGGCGGCAACACTGCCATTGATGCAGCGAGAACCTCTCTTCGTCTTGGAGCGGACAAGGTCATTCTTCTCTATCGCCGGACGCGCCAGGAAATGCCGGCAAATCATGTCGAGATCGAAGCCGCCGAGCAGGAAGGCGTTGAACTTCAGTATCTCGCGGCCCCCGTTCGAGTAAACGTCGAACATGGACGAATGACGTCCGTCGAGTGTATTAAGATGGAGCTGGGCGAGCCGGACTCAAGCGGGCGGCGCAGACCGGTGCCGATGAAGGGATCTGAATACTCGCTGCAATGCGACTGGGTCATTTCGGCGATTGGACAGGAAGCGAACCTCGACGGCGTGGACGGCGGAACGCACATCAAAGTCACAAAGTGGAAGACGATCGACGCCAAATCGGGCACGTTCGATACCTCCCGACCGGGCGTTTTCGCCGGCGGAGATGTGGTAACCGGGCCGGCCGACGCCATTGACGCGATCGCAGCGGGACGCAAGGCCGCCCGTGCGATCGACAAGTATCTCCAGACCGGGGTCGTCGAACCTCTTGTTCCGCGGTTCGAGAGCCGGCGGGATGCGTTCCATAAGCTCGCACCGCAGGACATCCCACCGCTGGAGCCTGTGCATCGTCATCACCCTGATGAAGTGCCCGTCATCGAGCGCATTCTCGGGTTCAATGAAGTCGAACAGGCGTACACCGATGAGACGGCGCGAGTCGAAGCCCTCCGCTGTGCGGAATGCGGATGCGATGTCGGTCTCTCATGCGCCTTGCAGGACTACTGCACGGAGTACGGTGTCGACCAGGAACGGTTTGTCGGGGCATTCAACCGGTACAAGGTCGATACGCGCCATCCGTTCGTCAAGATTGACATGAACAAGTGCATCCGCTGCGGACGGTGCGTGAACACATGCTCCGAGATTCTGAATGTCGCAGCGCTCGGATTTGTCAATCGTGGATTCCGCACGATTGTCAAGCCGGCCATGGAAAAGGCGCTGCACGAAACGAACTGCGTCTCCTGCGGAAATTGCATCGACGTGTGCCCGACCGGCGCCCTGGTCGAGAAAATGCCATTCCGCCGGAGCGGGCCCTGGCACATGGACCCCGTGAACAATGTCTGCAATTACTGCGGAGTGGGCTGCAACATCACGTTCATGGTCAAGACACCAGATCTGTATTATGTCTCCGGAGCTCCGCCGGACGTTGGACCCAACCGCGGCGAACTCTGTGTGCGGGGACGTTTCGGATACGAGCATTACCTCGATGGATCACGCCGTCTGCAGCCGATGGTCCGCAAGGACGGAAAACTCCGGCAGGCATCATGGGAAGCGGCATTCGAAGCGGTGAGAGCAGGCCTGGCAAAGGTCATCGAAGACCACAGCCCGGATCATATTCTCGTCTCCGCCTCTCCGAAGTTGAGCAACGAAGAGTTGTACCTCGCCGGCAAGTATGCCCGGGCCGCCATAGGTACAAACAACATCGCTTCATTCCACCGCATGGTCAACGAAGCAGATTATCATGCCCTGGATGCGATGCTCGGTTCCACGGCGTCAACAGTTGGCGCGAAGGATATCGAGTCGGCGGACCTGTTTATAGTTCTCGGCGGCAACCCGACATCGGAAAATCCGGTGCTCGGCTGGCAGATAAAGCGCCGCATCAAGAAAGGCACGCAGGCGATCGTCATTAACTCGGGTCAAATCGATGTGACGGGATATGCGACAGTGTGGGCAGATCCGCGGCGCGGGACCGCGACGACGCTTCTGAACGGCGTGATTGCGGAACTGGCGCGGCGGAACAAACTCAACCAGCAGTTCCTCCTCGAAAACACTGTGAATTCCGAGCAGGTGCTTGCCAGCCTTGCAAAGCATGATCTGGCTGAGGTCTCCGCTGTAACAGGCGTCGCAATCGACAACATCCTGAAAATTGTCGAGCTGTTGTCCGATCCGTCCAAGAAGATCGTGGCATGCTACAATGTGGAAAGCCGGATAGACCGGTCGGCGAATGACCTGAGGGCTCTGGCCACGCTGATGCTCTCACTCGGGAAGATCGGCACGGAAGGCTCCGGCCTGGCACTCACCTCGAGTCAGTGCAACAATGCTGGCATGCGTCTTGCGGGGTTCGACAAACGCCTCCTGCCCGGTGGCGGGCCGATAGAGAGTGATCAGATTGCAGATGCGGCGGGAAAACTCTGGAAGACGGACATGAAGAAATTGTTCGGGACATCCGGTACGAACATCGGTCGCAAGATTCGCGAAGACAAGATACGCGCTGCGGTAATCGTGGGTGAGAATCCGTCGATTGCACCAGACTATCATCACTTCGTCAGCAATCTGGAATTTCTCGTCGTCGCAGACATGTTTCTCACGGAGACAGCGCAGGCAGCGGATGTCTTCCTGCCCCTCTCGGCATACATGGAATCCGAAGGTCACCTGACAAACTGGTTTGGTTTGCAGCAGCGAACAAACCCGATTGGTGATCCCGCCAACGGTATGCGGACACTCGACATCATTGATAGACTCTCCGGTCTGATGGGATACGCCGGGCAGGTTCACTCCGCCGACGGTGTCAACGAGGAACTGCAATCATTCATCAGTCTGAACGAGTCATCCGCCCGCAATCACGGTTCATTCCCCACTCCCGATGGCAAGGCCCATTTCGTCCTCTACTCGGATCAGAGTCTTTCCTTCAGTGCGGATACGCCGCAGGTCCTGGAAATTGACGCACGTATGACTGCTCAGATGAAATTGATCAGGATATAGCGCGGGCGCGGCTGATGAAGAAGCGGGATTCGGAAGCGAAAAACGTTGGCTGGAAGCGTAGATGAAGACCCGCAGTGAGCAACAAAGGCACCGCGGCATCACGAGAAACATCTGCACATGTAGGATTTACCCGAACCTCGGCGTCTTCGTGACTTCGTGGTATTGCTTTGATGTTGATGCTAGAATGCCATAGCGAGGTGAACCCCTCCGCCCCCCATTCCATCCAGAAGAGGTGTTATCGAAATATCGACACCTTTTTCATTCGGTCCCTTCACAAAGTCGGGGATTGAAGGATTTGCGGCAACCTTACCGAAGATATACCCAAGCGCAATACCCAGCGGCAGATCGCTGTACCAATGCATGCCCTTTGCAACCAGGCCCACTCCGAGAACGGCGACGAGCGTATAGCCAACGGGCTTGATCCACCGTGCCTGTGGATAGTTCTCGGCAATGACAGTCAGCGTGGCCATCGTCGTTGAGATGTGTCCCGATGGAAAAGCATAATAGCTGGGCGGGGAACTCTCGTAATTACTGGGGTGTGGGAAGAATTTCCATCGGCCCGTGCGGTGTGCTGAGGCGGCAGCGGGGCTTTCCCTGCCGGTAACACGTTTCAAGATCTGTACTGCAATCCCGGTGGCAAGAAATGCTTCGACAGTCTGGCTGGCAACACGAAGTGCTTTCGGATCATCCCCCAGCAATCCGTATCCCGCAAACGCTGTCGCGATCCCCAGGTGCACCCGACCATCCCCCAGCGCAACGGCATAATCGCTCGCTTCGCAGAATGTCTCCGACGTTCGGTAGAGTCTGCGAGTGCTTCTCCATGTGTGTTCATCTGTTTGAATCAGCGAAAACGTCAACACACCGATGCCGGCGAGGGCGGGAACGCTCTCCATCTTCAGTGATATGCCCGCGCTGCGTGCCCAGTTGTTCGGCAGCTGCGTGAACATGCTGTGCCACCGTAGTGGTTCCTGCCGGTTGAGAATGTCAAGATTGAGTTGCTGCTCAAGCGGAAGGTTCAGGTTGATCTGCTGGAGATCGTCATCGAAGAACACCGGCTGCCGCTCAAACTCCTGGCTCATGCAGGCATGCGTGAGTGCGATCACGAGGAGCGTGATGGAGAAAATCCGGACGAGCGTAAAAGAAGCTGTCGCAAGGATCATAGTGTTCGTGGGGATTGAATTGAATGAAAGTACGCTCTCTCCGCTCCCAGCCCCGCTGCTCAGAAAACAATCGCCATTGACAAACCTACACCATTTCCATTGACCGCGGGAGCAATGCTCACATGGGGAGCATTCTCGTTCACGGGACCGGCCGAGAGAATTCCCTCCGGATGTGCGGCAATCATGCCGAACGCATACCCAATCGCCAATCCAAGTGGATAGTCACTATACCAATGGATTCCGCGGTTCACCATTCCGACACCGACAAGGCCGCTGATGATGTATCCGACAGGCCTGATCCATGTCGTCTCCGGGTAATTCTCTGCTATGACAATCACGGTCGCCAGTGCTGTGCAGATGTGTCCCGAAGGAAACGCATCGTACGCCGGGACGCGCTTGTGGTAGTCAATCTGGTCCGGGAAGAACCGCCACGTGCCCAGGGGCGATGTCCGGACAAAAGGGCTCTCGCGTCCCGTGATGTGCTTCAGAACCTGTACCACCGCGCCGGAAGCAAGAACGGCTTGTACAATCTGGCTGCCTGTCCGCAGAGCACGATTGTCATCTTTCAACAATCCGTATGCGGCAAACGCGCCCGCCAATGCGAATTGCGACTTTCCGTCACCGAGGCTCACAAAAAAATTGCTGACATCGGAAACCGTCTGGGAGTTCTTGTACCAGCGGTCGGACACCTCGTACGTCGCGGCATCGGTTACAATCAAACCCGCAGTCAGGACACCCAAGCCGACAAACTCCGGGATTCTGTTCGTCTGAAACTTGAGCGTGAAGTATTGCTTCCAATCGCCTGGCAGGTTGGTAATCATGCTGTGCCATTTCAGGGTCGGCTGCTGCAACGGAAGCGTCGTTGAGTCTGCCGGAGAAATTACTACCGCCTGACGGCCTGTCGCCAGAAGAGTATCAGCGGGTTTCTTGAATGAATCAACGGGTTGTTGCTGAGACCATGCCACGGTGTGCATGAAAAAAAAGAAACAACAAAGCATGAATCTTCCCACGATGCGGCTCTCACTTCGACGTCTCATCAGACTTTCTCGCTGAGCACAAAGAAGGTATGCATGTGCCCAAAGTGCCGCACATCACATCCTGAAAAAAACAATAACGTAAAATTAACATAAAACAGCCTGAATTGGAAGTGTTTTTCTGAATGCGGAGTCAGCAGAGACGCCTGATAGCCGGCAGACTTGCCCTTGGATTCGAAGCCCCCGGCCAGGTCTGGGAGCGATTCGAATACTCGATAGTTGACGGTGGCAAGGATCAGGGAGAAGAAGAAGAATTGTGTGAATTATAGCGCCCCAGTCGCAATGTACAACGAAGCGGTGCAAAGCTCCATTGCCGCACAGTATCAGGGTTGTTCCGTTTTGGGCCACATCAAGGACGCGGCGACCGACAGGGCAATCACGCCTCCGACGATGAGAAGGGTAATGGCAATTGGAATCGGAAACACTTCCGCAAGGAGCATCTTCAATCCAACGAATGACAGGACGATCGCCAAGCCAATCCGGAGATAATGAAAGAGGTTCATAAGCCCCGCGAGGGCAAAATAGAGCGAGCGAAGTCCAAGAATCGCGAAGATGTTCGAAGTGTAGACAATGAAAGGGTCGGTGGTGATCGCAAAAATCGCAGGAATGGAATCGAGCGCAAAGAGAAGATCGGTGGTTTCTACGACGAGAACAACAATGAAGAGCAGTGTCGCGTAGCGGCGTCCCTCGATCTTGAGGAAAAACCGGGAACCATGATAGCCTGAAGTGACCGGGACAAATTTCCTGAATAGACGGACAAGGATATTACGCTCCGGTTTGATCTCTGCCGCCTCGTCCTGGAAAGCCATCTTGACACCCGTGAACACAAGAAAGATCCCAAAGAGATACAAGACCCAATGGAATTTCATGATCAGCGTGACACCGAGTCCGATGAGGAGTCCTCTCATCACCTGCGCGCCGACAATTCCCCAAAACAGGACCTTGTGCTGGTACTGCATGGGTACCTTGAAATACATGAAGATGAGGAGAAACACGAAGAGATTGTCGACGCTCAGCGAAAGCTCGATCAGGTACCCCGTCAAAAACTGAAGCGCGGGTTCCCTGCCATGCCAGATGTACAGCCCCACATTGAAGAGAAGTGCCAGTGAAATCCACACGGCGCTCCAGCCGAGCGCTTCTTTGATCTTGATTTCACGTTCCTTGCGCTGGAATAGTCCGAGGTCGACCAGCAAGAGGGCGATGATGAAGACCGTGAATATAAAGTACAGAAGAGGTGTGGCCGGAACCATGGCTTCAGTTCGCTCCAGTCCGGTGCGGGGATAGGTCTGCCGTTTGAGACGATGAGAATTGGCGCATGAACATCTCGTTAAAATTCAAAAGGCACATCACGGTCAACGTCCCGGCTCGCCGTCGCGGTATTTCAGCTGCACGGTCTTTGAGAAGGCTTTCGAGGCCCTTGTGACCGCCCGACGCGCCTCCACCACTCCGTGCCAGCCAAAACTCTTGACATGTTTCCCTTCGAGCTCTTTGTAGCTTGTGAAGAAATGCTCGATCTCAATCAGTGTATGACGCGGCAATTCTTTTACCGACCTGATCGTGGAATACGTCGGATCCCCTTTCGCGACAGAAATGACTTTGTCATCGGTTCCTTTTTCGTCTTCCATCTTCAGGATACCAATCGGGCGCACTTCGATCATGATCCCGGTCTGCAATGGCTGGTCGATAACGATCAGCACATCCATGGGATCTCCATCTTCGTACAACGTGCTGGGAATAAACCCGTAGGCCTCAGGATAATGCATGGATGAATAGAGAACACGATCCAGCTGAAAGACGCCCAGGTCCATGTTGTATTCGTACTTGTTCCGACTCCCCTTGGGAAGCTCAACAACAGCATTGACGACGCGGGGAGATTCGTCACCAATCGGGAGGTATTTCAGATTCACAGTGGTTGCCTTTTGTTTGAACCGGAGAACATCTTCCAGAGATAGAACGCCGGAATTCCGAGAAGAACGATGACCAGTCCGGACCCCGAGTACTCGGTCTTGTAGATCAGAAGATCGATGGCAATCGCGGAGGCGCACAAAATGTACAGACCCGGCAGGATCGGATAGCCAAATGCTTTGTACGGCCTCTCCACGTCAGGGCGTTTCTTCCTGAGTATGAATATGCCGATCACCGTGAGAACATAGAAGATCAGAACCGCGAAGATCACGTAATCGAGAAGGTCACCGTAGGTACCCGAGAGGCACAGGAGGCTTGCCCAAATTCCCTGAACGACAAGGGCCGTCGTGGGAACAGACCTGCTGCTGAGTGTGCCGACCTTGGTGAAAAAGACCCCGTCTTTCGCCATGGCATAATATACACGCGCACCTGCGAGAATGAGCCCGTTGCTGCATCCGAACGTGGAGACCATGATAAGCACTGCCATGATGACTGCAGCGGGCTCACCAAAGACCATCGTCACAGCAGCGGTCCCAACCCGGTCCGAACTGGCATACTGAATCCCCTTCCCGACCAGGTCTGCCGCATCCGGCGAACCGACTACCGGCAGCACGAGAATATAGGCGACATTCGCAAGAAGATAGAGAACTGTTACCACTCCCGTTCCGAGCGCGAGGCTGAGAGGGATATTGCGCTTTGGATTAATGACTTCTCCGGCAGTGAATGTAATGTTGTTCCAGGCATCGCTCGAGAACAGGGAGCCCACCATCGAGGTCCCGATGGCGGCGAGCAGCATAAATCCGGAGAGAGATTCCACAGAGACGATCTTGCCGCTTGAGACATGCGTCCATGTTCCCGCCCAGAAGTTGGCCAGGTTGGCATCGATCGCGTGGGCATTGCGCCCCACGATAATGCCAAGCAGAATCAATCCGACGAGCGCCGCCGTTTTCGCAATCGTAAAGACATTCTGGACAATCTTTCCTTCGCGGAGACCCCGCGAATTGATAAACGTCAGCAGCGCGATGCAGGCGATGGCAAGCACCTGGGCAGCCGAGATACGAAGGCCGAACAGGTGAAGAAGGGTGTTGTTTTCACCGAGACCGGGAATAAGGACCGCGGTGAATCTGGCGAAGGCAACCGCAACAGCAGCTATGGTGCCGGTTTGAATAACAAGAAACGAGGTCCATCCGTATAGGAATCCAACGAGCGGATTATATGCCTCGCGCAGATAGACGTACTGTCCTCCTGCGTGAGGCATCATCCCGGCGAGCTCCCCGTAGCTGAGCGCGCCGATTACTGTGATCACACCTGTGATGAGCCAGACAAGCAGGAGAAGCCCGGGGGAACCTACGGTCCGCGCAATGTCAGCGCTGACAATAAAGATGCCCGATCCGATCATCGAACCAATGACGATCATGGTGGAATCGAGCAGTCCAAGTCCGTGCTTGAACTCACGCGGCAGTTCCTGGTTTGGCATGACTCCGTCGGTTACTGTTGTGTGCTTTTCGTGCTACGCTTTTTGATGGACGCTGTGATGACGCCCGTATGAGAAGTAGATGATGAGCCCAATCACCAGCCAAATGATCAAGCGAAGCCAGGTATCGAATGGCAAACTCAACATCAACAGACCCGAGATCACGATCCCCATGATTGGCACGAATGGTACCCAGGGAGTCTTGAATGGTCGGTGTAAATCTGGCCGGCGTTTCCTGAGAATCAAGATTCCTGCACAGACGATAACAAACGCCAGGAGCGTGCCGATACTCACCAGTTCTCCAAGGATGTTGATCGGCAGCAATGCGCCAAAGAACGCTACGAAGACTCCGACGAGGATTGTGGAAACATACGGAGTCCGGAACTTTGGATGCACTTTGCCAGCCCACCTCGGAAGCAGACCATCACGCGACATCGAGTAGAACACCCTCGATTGACCGAGAAGCATAACGAGCATGACCGTGCCCAGTCCGAAGATCGCCCCGACCTTGACGAGATAGCTTCCCCACTTCACGCCTGTTGCATCGATCCCGACTGCGACCGGCTCTGCGACATTCAAGCTTGAGTATGGAACAATCGCTGTGAGAAGTCCGGAGACTACGATGTAGAGAATCGTACAGATAAGCAGCGATCCCATGATGCCGATCGGCATGTCTTTCTGAGGATTCTTCGCTTCCTGAGCCGCCGTCGAGACTGCGTCGAAGCCAATATAAGCAAAGAAGATAACGCTGGCCGCACGTGCAATTCCTGACCAACCGAAACTTCCCCAATCACCTGTGTTGGGTGGAATGAAATTCTTCCAGTTCACATTTATCGTTGTATCCGGATGCTGGATAACATATGCACCGGCAATGGCGATAAACACCAGCACGATACCAACCTTCACAATCACAATTGCCGAATTGAAGTTGGCTGATTCTTTGATGCCGATGACGAGGATCGTTGTAACGGCAAGTACAGCGATGAATGCAACGAGATTGAAGGAGGCCGTCATCTGCGGGAGCGTTGCGGCATCGATACCGAGCGTTTGAAAGGTATTCTGCATGCGCGCCAGGTGCTCCCAGTTTCCGTTGTATTGAACCAGCGCAGTTCCGGGTGAAGCGGTCAATGCAGCTGGAATGTGGACACCAATATCGCTCATGAAACTGAGGAAATATCCGCTCCATCCCGAGGAAACTGTTGCGGCGCCGAAAGCATATTCGAGAATCAGGTCCCACCCGATTATCCACGCGAACAACTCGCCCAGGGTTGCATAACCGTAGGTGTAGGCCGAACCAGCAATGGGTATGAGCGACGCAAACTCGGCGTAGCACAAGCCCGCGAACAGGCAGGCCGTGCCTGCAAGCACAAATGAGAGAACAATCGCGGGGCCGGCGTAGTTTGCGGCAGCTGAACCAGTCAGGACGAAAATCCCTGCGCCGATGATCGCTCCGATGCCGAGTGTAATGAGATTGACCGGTCCAAGAACGCGCTTCAGGCTGTGCTCACCGCTTTCCTGCGACTCTTTGAGCAATACATCGAGCGGCTTGTTGACCAAGAGACGAGATAACCAAGGACTCCGATTACTCATACGACGAACCTCCTTTGTTGATGAAAAAGCTGGTCAAATGGGAGAATTCAATTGTCAATTCTAATTGTTTTTGCACTCGGAAACAAGCGAATACTGCCCCTGGAAACAGCGAAGCCGCCCCGAGTAATTCTCGGGACGGCTTTCTCATTCGAATTTCCTTCTGAGCTTCTGGTCTAGATGAACAACGGAGCGAGAACAAGTGTGATCGTGCTCAGCAATTTGATCAGAACGTGGAGCGATGGGCCTGCTGTGTCCTTGAATGGATCACCGACCGTGTCGCCGACGACCGCAGCTTTGTGAGCTTCTGACCGTTTGCCGCCGAACATTCCGGTTTCTATGAGCTTCTTTGCGTTGTCCCATGCGCCACCGCCGTTGTTCATGAACAGTGCCATGAGGATTCCTGTGATCGTGGCGACCATCAGATAGCCCCCTATCACTTCTGCGCCCGTCGCACCGTCAGCTGGGCTGCCTGTCAGCACATAAAGCCATCGGAAACCGATTCCAACCGCGAGCGTCATAAAGACAACGAGGAGACCTGGAAGGATCATTTCCTTCAATGCCGATTTCGTCACGATATCGACACACTGACCGTAGTCGGGCTTCGATGTTCCCTGCATGATGCCTGGATTGTTCCTGAACTGCTCACGGACATTATTAATGACCGCATACGCCGCTCGTCCGACAGCACGAATAGCCAGCGAAGAGAAAAGGAAGACGAGCATTGCCCCCAACATCGCACCGACAAACACTGCAGGTTTCGACAGGTCGATACCCCGCAAGTCGAATCCGTAGTTGCGCACTTCATCGAAAAACGCGCTGAACAACAGGAATGCAGCAAGACCGGCTGAACCGACAGCGTATCCTTTCGTCAAGGCCTTTGTCGTGTTGCCGACTGCATCCAGGCGGTCTGTCTTCTTGCGGACTTCCTCGGACTGCTGACTCATTTCAACGATGCCGCCCGCATTGTCCGTGATGGGTCCGAACGTGTCCATCGCGAGAATATATGCGGCTGTTCCCAGCATGCCCATGGTCCCAACTGCAGTCCCGAACAATCCTGCGTGCATCAAGCCCGAAAACTGGCCGAGATAATATGTGGAGACAATCGCAGCGCCGATGACAAGTACCGGCAACCCCGTCGATTCCATCCCAACCGCCAGACCAGAAATGATCGTCGTGGCCGGTCCGGTCTGTGAGGCTTCCGCAATGGAGATCGCGGGGCGATGTGTATAGTCGGTGTAGTACTGCGTGATGTAAACGAACGCAATCGAGGTCAGCACGCCGATGACTCCGCAGAGGAAGAAGTTGAAGTAGTATTCGCTTCCCAGCAGCCACCGCGAGGAGAAGAAGAACCCGACCATCGCGAGTCCCGCGGCAACGTAGTACCCGCGGTTCAGGGCCTGCATCGGATCTTCCTGTTCGTTCGTCTTCACAACCATGATTCCAACTGCCGATGCGATAATGCCAAACGCACGGGCAACCAGCGGGAACAGAAGAACGCTGACAAGAGTCATACCACGGCTCTCGAAATAGCTCGCGTTCGATGTGTAGAGTCCCGCAGCCAGAATCATCGCACCGATATTTTCTGCAGCAGTCGATTCGAAAAGGTCAGCACCGCGGCCCGCACAATCTCCGACATTGTCACCGACGAGGTCCGCGATCACCGCCGGATTGCGCGGGTCATCTTCGGGAATTCCAGCCTCCACCTTGCCGACAAGATCAGCGCCGACATCGGCTGCCTTGGTGTAGATTCCCCCGCCGAGCTGGGCAAAGAGCGCCACAAAGCTCGCCCCAAATCCATATCCGACGATGAGAAGCGGGATCTTCGAAAGGTCTTTTGTCACGTCGTAGTAGCTTACAATGGCGAAAAGTCCGGCAACACCAAGCAAGCTCATCGCGACGACAAAGAATCCCGATACTGCTCCTCCGCGCAACGCCGTCTGGAGAGCACCGTTGATGCCCTTCAGTGCTTCAGATGCAGTCCTGATATTGCTGCGAATCGAGATCCACATTCCCATGTAACCGGCGGCGACGGAGCACGTAGCGCCGAGAACAAATGAGAGCGTTGTCCAAAATGCGAGCGCTGCGGGACCCGCCGGATCATGCACAGTCGGCGTTCGAACAAAGGCGTACAGGATGTAAATAAGGGCGGCAAGTGCGAAAGCGAGAATCGCGATCGTCCGGTTTTGGCGCCGGAGAAACGCTTCTGCGCCCGCCTTGATCGCGTCTGAGATCTCTCTCATCCGTTCTGTTCCAACGTCGCGCCGCAGCACATCGCGCATCAGGTACAGCGCAAACAGAAGCCCGAGGACACTAATGCCAAGAACGAGATACAATTCCATATATCCCTCTGTATCCTTTCTTACAAATGGTGTACGTAGGGGGGTAATCGTAAAGTAGGCGGGAGTAATTTACAAAATACTTTACCAACTCGAAATCCCAAAATCGGGAAAATTGCAGAATCCTCATGACTCGGACAGTTTGAACTCCCCCTCCCACTTTGCAACAACCACGGTCGCCAGACAGTTGCCCACAACGTTGACCATCGTCCGTCCCATATCCATCAATTGATCAACGCCCAGAAGCACTGCCACTCCCTCCAGGGGCAACCCGAAGCTGGCCAGCGTGCCCGCAAGAACAACAAGAGCAGCCCGCGAGACACCTGCGACGCCTTTGCTTGTCAGCATAAGAGTCAACACGATCACACATTGCTGGCCAATGGAGAGATCGATGCCTGCTGCTTGTGCAACGAACATGGCCGCGAGCGAGAGATACAGCGACGATCCGTCAAGGTTGAAACTGTACCCCGTTGGTATGACGAACGAGACGATCCGTCGCGGGACGCCGAGCGCCTCCATTGCAAGCATCGCCTTTGGGAGCGCCGCCTCCGAACTGGTTGTGGAAAATGCAATGAGAGCCGGTTCTTTGACCGCGTTGAAAAATCTGCGGATCGGTATTCTGAACATCAACGCAACGCCGCCGAAAACAAAGACGACGAAGATCGTGAGCGCAAGATACAAGGAAAGCACCAGGAGTCCGAGATTGACAAGAACAGAGAGCCCCTTGTTACCAACCGTCACGGCGATCGCCGCAGCAACACCGACCGGCGCATATTTCATCACGATGTTTGTGAACTTGAACATCGTCTCGGCCAGCGAATCACAGAACTGCAGTATGACTTCCCGTTTTTCCTTCGCAATCATCGCAAGAGCAATGCTGAAAATCAGCGTGAACACCACGACTTGCAGCACTTCTCCGTTCGCGGCAGCTTCGAAAAAGCTCTGCGGAAACACATGCGTGAGAACATCCCCAAACGTCTGCTTCTTGGCAACGAGCTCACCCACGCCCGATGCCGCCTGGAGTGATGCCCCCACTCCCGGCTTGATGACATTGACAACAACAAGTCCGATGATCAGGGCAAGTGTGGTTACAACTTCAAAGTACACAATTGCCTTCACTCCCATTCTTCCCACCTGTTTCAAATCGCCATGCCCGGCGATGCCGACGACGAGCGTAGCGAAAATCAGCGGAGCGACAATCGACTTGATGAGCCTGAGAAATACGGTGCTGAAGGGACGAAGTTCAACGGCAAATTCCGGGGCAAGCCAGCCGATGAGCAGGCCGGATGCCATTCCCACGAAGATCCATTGAGTCAGCGATAGTTTTGGGAGTTTCATTGTGATTCACTCATCTGAGGTAGCACTCACAGCCTTGGCAGCTATGTGGAAGAGGTTGTATCCCCCGCGCCGTCGGCCGGCCGTGTGGTACGTGTCCAGTAATAATAGAAAGGAAGAGAAACGAGAAGAAGAACAATGCCGATCACGGCGTTTCTCGTATCCTCGACCAGGGTGTTGTAGATAAACCAGGTGGCAATTCCAACGAACAGAAGCGTTGCATACGGATACCCCCACGCTTTGTAAGGTCTGGCAGCGTTTGGCATCTTGCGCCGCAAAACGATCACGCTCACGGCAGTCATTGCATAGAAAGCCCACGAGCCGAAGACAACGTAGGAGGTGATCTGCTCATAGGTTCCGCTGAATGTAAGGAGAGATCCCCAGACACCGAGCGAGATGATTGCTATGTAAGGGCTGTGATATTGCGGATGCACCTTTCCAAACGATTTCGAAAATGTGCCGTCTGATCCGGCAGCGTAGATCGAGCGCGGACCTCCGAGCAGCATGCCGTTCGTTGTTCCGAACGTGGAGCACATGATGCCGATGACAATCAGCGAGGCGCCAACCGGACCCAGCACAGTCTGCGCCACTTCGGCAGCGATGCGGGGAGAACCGGCCATCGAATCAATGGGGATCACATAGGCAAATGCCAGATTCGCTGAAATGTAGAGCACGATCACTGCGACTGTCCCGATCAACAGAGACATCGGGACGTTGCGTTCCGGGTTTTTAAACTCTCCGGCCGTGAGCGTCACGTCAATCCAGCCGTCATAAGCCCACAGTGCCGATATCATGGCAAGCCCGAATGCCGCTGTCATATGGCTTGTCCACTCTTCGGGCCACCACGGAAGGTAGTTTGAACTGCTCCCTTTACCCGCGAAAACGACCGCCAGAATAAGTCCTATGAGAGCCAGGACTTTCGCGCTGGTGAAGATATTCATCACCCATCCGCCAAACTTCACGCCACGCACGTTGATAAACGTAACGAGTGCTATCGTCCCAATGGCCACTATTTGAATCCAGCCGAACGAGAACTCCATGGGGTGGCCGAAGAGGGACCACTCCCCTTTCAGCATGGTGTTGGCAGGACTTAAGGCGGGAATGAAATAGCCAAGATACGTGGCAAATGCCACAGCGATGGCAGCAGCCGAGCCGGCTTTGTTGATGAAATAGTCGTTCCAGCTGAAGAGGAATCCCCACACGCGACCAAAGCTGTGCTTGAGATAGATGTACGGTCCCCCTGCCTGTGGTAATACCGAACTCAACTCTGCCAGTGTCAAAGCACCAAAGAGCGTCAGCATCCCTGCCACTACCCACACGAGCATGATCGGGCCCATCGCGTGAAGATGGCCGGCAATGGTGGCGGGGACGATGAAGATACCCGAGCCGATGATCACTCCCATATGGATCGAAATGCCTTCGCGCAATCCAAGGACACGAAGCAATTGAGGAGGCCCCGATTTCGCTGCTCCAGGGGTGATAGGATCACTCATTTCTGTATCCCCTCTTCATGAATTCGAATCCTGCTTTTCCAGAACCCATAGGTGAAGTAGAGAACCATACCCACCAGCAGCCAGATGCCGAAGCGGATCCAGGTGATGAGAGGCAATCCCATCATCAGGTAAAGACACATGGCGATACCGAGCAGCGGTACCCACGGGACAAAGGGCGTTCTGAACACGCGCGGACGATCAGGATCGGTGCGTCGCAAGATGATGATGCCGGCACAGACGAGCACGAATGCGAAGAGAGTTCCGATGTTCGTGAGTTCAACGATTTCATTGATATTGGCGATCGACGCGACGACAGCGACAACAACGCCGGTCCAAATGGTTGTCACATGCGGTGTCTGATATTTTGGATGCACTTTCGCGAAATATTTCGGCAATAAGCCATCCCGCGACATCGAGAAGAAGATTCTCGGTTGACCGAGCTGGAAAACAAGCAGCACTGCAGTCATCGAAATTACGGCTCCGAGGGAAACAATGCCTGCCGCCCAATTGAGTCCGAGGCGTGCGAAGACAGCCGCGAGGGGGTCAGCGACACCAAGCTGATTCCATGGTTCCATACCGGTAAGGACAGCTGCCGTTGCTATATAGATGAAGGTACAGACGATGAGTGAACCGATGATCCCAATCGGCATGTCCCTTCCTGGATTCTTGCATTCCTCTGCCGCGGTGGAGATTGCATCGAACCCGATGAAGGCGAAGAAGATGAGACTCGCGCCCGTCCACACTCCTGCAAATCCATTGGGCATGAACGGGGTCCAGTTGGCTGGCTTCACATAGAATGCCCCAACCCCGATGAAGAATACAAGGATGACCAGTTTCAGGGCCACCATGATGTTGTTCGCACGGGAAGACTCCTTGACGCCGATGACAAGAATCCACGTCACGAGCGCGACGATCCCGATCGCAAGGAAATTGAAAATCACAGGAACGCCAAAAATCGTGGGATGGGTCTGCCATGCCTCGAAGGGGAGTACGAGGTCAAGGGAAACGGTACCTCCGGCCGCAGCGACCGCGTCCGCCGCCTGGTGGGCAGAACGAAAGTCTACAGCGAGCCAGGCCGGGATGTGCACACCCAGTCCGGCAAAGAGTTGATGAAAATACGCAGCCCATGCAATAGCCACAGCCACATTGCCAACTGCGTATTCGATAATCAGGTCCCATCCAATGATCCACGCAACGATCTCGCCAAGTGTCGCGTACGAATACGTGTACGCGCTCCCGGAGATGGGGACAAGAGCGGCAAACTCCGCATAACAGAGCGCGCAAAACCCGCACGCAAGTGCCGTGATGATGAAGGAGAGCATGACGCCGGGGCCGGCACCGAGGTGGCTCGGCCCGCCGGCCGCCGCCGTGCCGATGACAGCGAAAATGCCGGTGCCGATGATCGCTCCGATGCCGAGCGACACGAGATCGAGAGCGCCTAACGTTCGCTTAAGGTGTGTTTCGGTCGAACGCTCCGCATCTTCAGCAATGCGGTCGAGGGTCTTTCTGCGAAATATCTGAATCGCCATTCCGTGTCCCGCTTTGTTGGTGGGGATTTGAGAATTTCGACAGCGATGGAACAACTGCAAATCTTAGAGATGTGGGCGGAAAGTCATGCCACAAGACTCAAAGAAGCGCAAAGAGTAGAAGAATCGACATCGAATCCTTCGTGGCTTGCCAGCCAGCCCGCCCGCCTGCCAGTTGGAGCCACCAGAGGCGGGCAGGCTACGCGTTCTGGCGGGGTGACTTTGTGGCAAGAATGAGGTCTTCCTCCAAGCTTCCACGGTTCTGATCGAAAACGATACCAATTATTATGCGAATGTCCAAGAGGAATTTGAACTGAGGGGAAGAAGATGGGATGAAGAGTGTGGATCAGCCGCCAAAAATGACAAGCTGAACATCTTCAGGTAACAGGTTGCTGAGCGATCTCATGACGCTTCCCTTCAGCGCATACTCAAGCCTGCTCCGTTGTTCAGCACCAATGATGACCCGTTCGACGCCGAATGTCGCCGCTTGTTCGGCGATCGTATACCCGACATCGTAACTGGGGATCCTGACAGACCGGTAATCGATCCCTGCATCGTAGCAGATCTGCTCGATCTTCTGTTCCTGTCCGTTCGTTGGCATCTCTAACTGAGCCGGCAATGCACCGACGGCGATTTCCTTGACCCTGAGAACAAACAGGAACGCGTTGCGCGATTCGGCTTCTTCGATCGCAAATCGAAGAAGTTTCTCGTTCAACTCTTTCATCGCCAGGAGGTACCGGGTGCTCGGTATCTTCCTTGGCTTGCGCATCGGCCGTGGGGCGGAGACTTCGGCGACCTCGGGTACGGTTGGGATTTCACGGTAGCGGCGCCTGGCAAGAGTGCGCGCCCCCAGACCGACGACAAGAATGGAGGAAGCGAAAATCACAGCCTGCGTCTTGTTGATCGCGATGGAAACTTCGATGAGAAGAAGGACGGTCGCTGAAACCATCATGAATCCGCGAACCAGTGATTTCAGCTTGATGCTCTTGTCAGTAGCCGTCGAACCAAGATTGATCGTCATGGCCCCCACGAGACCGATCGCATACAGGTGGGAGAGCATTTCGATGTTGCCGATTACGAGAAGGACTATGATGGGAACGAGCGTCGCGACAGCAAGTGGAACAATCGGGACGCCATGTCGATTGAGAATCCTCAACGAAGAAGGCAGCTCCTTGTCTACCGACATCAGGAACTGTATGGAGATCAGGTCGTTGAGTGCTGTATTGCCAGCCGAGATGAGCAATACCCCCAGTGACGAGGCGATAACCAAACCAAACCACTTCCCGACATAGTGTTCTGCAAGGAACCTGATCATGTCTTCGAGGTAGTCTCCAGGTTTTAATCCCTGAATGGCAAGCATCGCCAACCCAAGAAACGCGTTGACGATCAAAACCTTCACAAGTATCGCCAGTATGGCCTTGCGAGAATCCCGGGTCGGGTCTTTCATCAAGCCCGTCATGTTGGAAATTGCTTCAATTCCCGAGAGGCTCAGAATGAACCCTGTGAAAATCCCCCAGTTATGCATGAGTCCACCCTGGGGAGCATCGATTCTGGCGGATGCGATTGCAGTAGGTGCAGACGCAACGATCACGACGAAAAGGGTTACGAGAGTGAACGCGGTGATGAGAAGAGCCAATCCTCCTGAATGCTTTGGACCAAACCAGTTCAACGCCCCGATGGCCAGGATGACGACAATAGCCCACAGAACCGGGTTCTCAAGCCCGAAATAGTGGCAGGCGTCCAGAACCGAAAGCGCCATTGTGACAATGTAGTCGGCAGCGAGAAGAAGGGCTCCAACAACAGCCAGAAGTTTCGACCTGTGGTAGACGGAGCTATACACTCCTCCGCCATTGGGATAAAGCCGGCAAATGGTGATGTAATTGATGGCGACGAGAGATGTCAGTGCCATCATTGCAGAGAGATGCCAGAAGCTGCTATAGCCAGCCAGAGCAAACCCGATGCCCATAACATAGGCAACGCTGGTACCCCAATCTCCATCAAGAATGGCGGCGCTGCGAAGCCAGCCGAGAACGCGCGGACGGCTGGTTGCTAGACGGGTGACTCCGTGTGGAGTCGATGAGATGTCAGAACTTTCAGAGGACAACGTCAATGCGAAATACTATAAAAATAGGAAAGCCAGGGTTTTGATACCCCGGCCTTCCTTCCTGAGGCGGGTCTATCTTACATTATTATCTCTTATTCCGCAATAAGTAATTGAAGAACCGGCGAAAATCGACCATTTTCGGCCATCAAATCAAATAGATTTGGCCGTTTGGCGATTTCGTCATTCGTATCTCAATGGAAGCCAGGCAGATCTCGGGAGTCAGACAATGGGGGCGAGGATGATTTCTTGAAGTACAATTATTCGAAAATCAGTCAGAATGATCATTGCGATGTGGAATATCGTGACCTTTTTCGTGCTAACCGCCATAGATGACAAGTTGAACATCCTCCGGGAGAAGGCTGTTCAAAGCGCGCATGACACTTCCCTTCAGCACATACTCAAGCCGGCTCCGCTGTTGCGCTCCGATGATGACCCGCTCAACACCGAAGGTCGCTGCCTGCTCGGCGATCGTATAGCCCACGTCATAACTTGGGATCTGGACAGATTGATAATCGAGCCCGGCTTCCGCACAAATACGGTCGATCAACTTCTCCTGACCGTTCGTCGGCATCTCCAACTGTGCCGGCAACGTACCAACAGCTATTTCCTTCACTCGAAGGATGAACAGGAATGCATTACGCGCCTTGGCCTCGTCAATCGCGAACCTGATCAGTTTTTCATTGACGTCTTTCAGCGCCAGCAAATATTTCCTGCTGGGGATAGATCGGCGTCGCCGCCGGGCAGGTGCCGCGGCCTCCGGCACTGCTTCCACTGCCGGCACCGGAATCTTCGCACGGGCCTTCACGATCGCACGGGCGCTCAGACCTGTAACAAGAATAGCGGACGCAAACAACGCAGCCTGGACCTTGTTGACTGCGATCGAGATTTCAATAAGCAGGAGCACGGTTGCAGAGATTGCCATGAACACCCGCACCATAGTGCGGAGCTTGATGGATTTGTCCGTGGCCGTCGATCCGAGGTTGATTGTCATCGCTCCGACCAGCCCGATTGCATAGAGATGGGACAGCGTTTCAACATTCCCGACCAGGAGCAACACCACGATTGGGATTGCGGTGGACAGGAGAAGCGGGACAATGGGGACACCGTGCCGGTTCAGAATTCTGAGCGATGGCGGCAGCTCACTATCGACCGACATGAGGAACTGCACAGAGATGAGTCCGTTCAACGCCGTGTTTCCTGCTGAGATCAGAAGGACGCCCAAAGACGCTGCGATGACCCATCCGAACCATTCACCAACGTAGTGTTCACCGAGAAACCGGATCATGTCCTCAAGATGATCCCCCGGCGTCAAACCCTGAACGGCGAGCATTGCAAGTCCGAGGAAGCCATTCACGATGAGAACCTTCATGAGAACCGAAAGAATGGCTCTTCGCGAGTCTCTCGTCGGATCCTTCATCAAACCCGTCATGTTTGAGATAGCCTCGATGCCGGAAAGGCTCAGAATAAACCCGGTGAATATTCCCCAGTTGTGGAGGAATCCTCCCTTCGGCAGGTCGATTCTCGGAGAAGAAAGTGCTGCGGGTGCAGACATGACTACGATAACGAGGAGCGCAATGACTGTGATCGCCGTGATCAGTAACGCGAGTCCGCCGGAGTGCTTCGGGCCAAACCAGTTGAGAGCGGCAATTACACAAATAATGACAATCGCCCACAGAACGGGGCTTTCAACGCCAAAATAATGGCACGCGTCCAGGATCGACAAGGCCATCGTGATAATGTAATCTGCTGCGAGAAGGAGCGCTCCGACTACGGCGAGGAGTTGTGACCGATGGTAGACAGACCCATAGACACCGCCGCCATTGGGGTACAAACGGCAGATCGTGATGTAGTTGATGGCGACGAGAGAGGTCAGCCCCATCATTGCCGAGAGGTGCCAGAAACTGCTGTACCCAGCCAGGGCAAACCCGATGCCCATGACATAGGCGACGCTCGTACCCCAATCTCCATCGAGGATGGCGGCACTTCGGAGCCAACCGAGAACGCGTGGACGGCTGGTCGCTAGTCGGGCGACTCCGTGAGGAGTCGATGAGATGTCAACACTTTCAGAAGACAACGCACATGCTCATTGCTGAAGAAAAGAGAAAGCCGGAGTATCGCTACCCCGGCTTTCCGTCCAGAGGCGGGACTATCTTACTACTTTATGCGAAGTGACGCAACAGATTTTTCGAATGCAGGGAGGAAGTCCTTCTCCGAGGGCTTGTAATAATTGATGATAACACGATAGATCTTGTCGTTCTTGACAACAAAATAAGCCCTGCTCGCAACGTCCTTCGTCGTCGAGTAACTGAGGTACGTCGTCTTGTTGCCGTCAATCGTTGCCTGGCCGGTAGAGGTCGGCTTGTAGAACTTCGTATTCTGCTCGATCACCTTTTCGAGCGTCAGTTTCTTCGCCGGACGCACATCGATAAGGACATTGGAATCGTTCCTGTAGCCCTGAAGCATCAAGGTGAACGTCACTTCTCCTTTCGGTGCAGGCTGTACCGGATTGAAATTGCTCGGATAGGCGATTTCGAGGACGTCGTTCTTCAAAGTCTCATAGGTTGACGACGGAATGGACTCGTCAACCTTGACACCTTTCGCTTTTGGCAGCCGGGCGGTCGCAATAAACGTATCGAGAGCAGCTTTGTAAGGCTCAAAGTAGTCATTGAATGCCCAGAAGGTTGCCTTGAAAAGCACAGAGTCCTTCAGAATGAACACCCGTGTCGCAGCGATGACGGTCTTGTTGTTGTAGCGGCCGCTATAACTGAATTTCATCGCGGGAGTACCGTCGACCGTGACGGGCTCTGCGGGCTTCAGGTCAAATCCGGAAGCACCCAGATCCGTCCGCTCTTCCTGCAGAAATCCGTCCAGCGTCTTCAACGTGTCTTCTTTCTCATAGCTCACCATGATCTGAGCGCCGTCTGGTGCTTCCTTAGAAGTAGGATCGAAAAACTTGCCCACCGCCTCGTTGGAGGACGTGAAGGTCATCTTTCCAGATTCTCCTCCTTTGGACCATCCCTTCGGATAATCGAACTGCACCTTGAAGTACGGATCCTGATTCCTGTCCCACTCCTTGATCGGTGGCAGTGGTTCCTTCTTGGCACATCCTGTCAGCCCAAGAATGAAAATCATTGCAATGCCGAGCAATCTGTGCTTCATCGTATGCGCCCTTTCTTTGTGAGATGAGGTGTGAGTGTATTCTCTCAACGGACAAGATATGATTGAACTACGTATCCTACGATGATTACCAGCACGACAAGAACCAAACCCATGAAGACGTAGTACCCCGTGACAGGGCGGCCTTCACTCTTCTGTCCCATTTCTTGATCTGCCATACACAAATCCCCTTCAGTGAAAGACTTTATGGATTAATCAACAGGAATACCGAGCAGTTCGAGACCCTTCTTGGCATCTTTGTTCTTCGGATTGAGTTTGAACGCTTTCTGGTATGCCTTGATCGCTTCCTCTTTATTGCTTGTCATGGCGTACGCCTGACCCAACCGGAGGTGCGTATCATCATCATTGTCAATATATTGCAACGATTTCTTCAACGGTGCAATAGCCTGCTCATATTTTTTATCCACAAGAAATGCGACACCAATATTCTTGTATGCTTCTGCAAGGTCTTTCTTGTATTTCGCCTCTTCGGCGGGAGGAATCAGCTTCAGCCATTCCTCGTATGCGCTTTTCGCACGTTGCAGCGAATCGGGAGACATCAGGAGGAGGGCGTGCGCAAGGCCTATCCACGCTGCCGGATAATCTGCTTTCCTGGCGATAAATGCACGGTAAGCCACGCGTGCTGAGTCGTATTCCTTCAGCGCAATCTTACAGTTGGCATAGTTGAGGTACGAGCTCAATGCCGCCGTTGAAGAATCAACGCTGAACCTTCGTTGGAACAAGGGAGCCGCCTGAGCGTACTTGCCCTCAGACATGAAGGCCATTCCGGCTTTGCTGAACACGTCTTTCTTGTTTGGATCGAGCTTAAGAACTTCTTCGTATGCTGTCATGGCCGCCTGCGTCTGCTTCAATTCCATATTCGCATCGCCCAACCTCATATTGTCGTCCACCTTCATCGTGTCGACCGCTTGCAGCTTCTTGAACGAATCAATGCTCTCCTTGTATTTCTTGAGAACAAACAGCGACGTCGCCTGGTAACGCAGCGCCTTTCCGTTTTTCGGGTCGGCCTTCAGGACCTGAGCCGCTGCATCCAGCGCCTCGGGGAACTGCCGCAAGTTGAACAGTGCTTCAGTGTACATTCCCCATGGTTCGGTTTCTTTTGGGAAACGTTGTGTATACAATTTCAGATATTTCGAAGCGTTGTCAAATTGTTTCGGCCTGGATGCCATGTACATCCTGCACAGCTCCAACAGGATCTCTTTATTGTTCTGGTCCAGGGTCACGACACGCGCATAGGCTTTCGCGGCGTCGTTGTACCGGCGCTCCTTATAATAGAGCTTCCCCAGTTTGATGTAAATATCTGTCTTCATGGAATCCAACTCGACAGCTTTCTCATACTGGGTGAGAGCGAAGCTCGGAACTCCCTGCTTGTTGTACGCATCCCCGAGGTTGTCGAAAATCACGGCAGAATTGGGAGCGGCTTCCTTTGCCTGGCTCAGAACGACAATGGCCCGGTCGACAGAATCTGCCCGCAACAACAATCCTCCGAGAGCGATCAGGAGTTGTGCCTCTCCCTTCTTTTCCTGCAGGCCGGTTGTCAATGTCGCGTAGGCGCCTTTGATGTCCTTCTGCGATTCTTCGATCTTTGCAACGATGAGATATCCATTATAGTTCTTCTCATCGATTGAGATCATGCGTTGACCAGCGATCTTCGCAGAATCAATATTGGGAAGCTTGAGGTATGCATCCGCGAGCGTATGCCACGCCTCTATGTTCTTCGGCGCGGTCTCAAGCACCTGACGAACAAGGCCAATGGCTTCTTTTGCCTTGCCTTGTTTGAGCAGCTCTTTTGCGTTGTCAATCTGTACTTGTGCCGAGAGCCCCGACACAAAAACGGCACATAAGACAATGACGCCAGCTATGAGCTTTTTCATTCTACACCTACTCCTGTGTAAGTTGTATAGTCCGATATGGCATGGTTTTGGGAACGAGTCCAGCGTACAAAAAGACTCTCTGTCCGATATCCTCTGAAACAAATGCGCTGAACCCATACGCTGTGCCCGGCGTTTTCTCCGATGTGTAGATATAGAGGGAGTACGTCAATGGATAAACCTGGTCGTATATGCTGCGCTGCGTTGCTTTCACCGCCGTGACAGCCCCGTCTTCGTTCTTTCCCAGCAGGTCTAAAGCTCGGATGTTTTTCTTCCAGCGCTGGGAAGCCTCGAGTGTGGTATCCTTCCACACGGCGAACGAAATAACCCCAAGCGCTTCCGGGTTTGCCGCTACATAGTGCAGCACACTGTCCTGTGACGCTGCGACGGCTGCAAGAGGCACATCGTTCTGAATCGAGAAGAAGCGATGCGTCACCATTTCATACAAGCCTGAATTCCTGCCGGTCAGGCATAGCTCGATGACACCATGGAGCTTCGAGCCGGGAAACTTGCTCCACAGGGTCGTTTGCCCTGAGAGAATCGAACCAAGCTCCGATGTCGAAAGCGACGCCAGCTTGTTCTGCGGGTGAACCAGCACAACCAGGGCGTCGCGTGCAACTTCTGATTCTCCGATGATGAGCTTGGCGTCGTGCGCTACCCGTCTCTCTTCGTCGTTCAGCCGGCGGTCAACCATGATGCAGTGCACACTGTCATTGACAAGCTCAACAATCGCACCCCGCGTGGTCGCACCGCCGACAGTCAGCGACACACCGGGATAGATACTCTGATAATCATTCACGAGCTGTTGTACGAGCGGCAGGTGTGATTCCGTCGCCAGGACATGCAGCGTCCCGTTTCGAATATCTGACCCCTGCCGCATCGTACATCCAGCAAGACTGAAGACAACAATGACTGAGAACAGGATCGCGGGTTTCATTCTTCGGGGCTTTCAGCTTTTTTGGAGCGCGTCCGTGTCATCATGAAACGATAGACACTGTACAGAACCAGAACGAGCCCGAAGCTCACTCGAATCTGCGTTGACACCCCCTGGTTCATGAGAACGCCGCTTAAGACGAGAACACCTGCGACTCCCATGATCCCGGACATGCCATAGCCCATGATCGTTGACACATCAGCCAACTTCAACGCTTACTTCCCCTGCAGCTTAAACCGGAATGGAATCGAGACCCAGACTGAAACCGGGCCGTTCTTCATCATTGCCGGCGTGAAGATCCACTGCATGGCTGCTTCCGTCGCAGGCTGGTTGAAGATCTCAGCATCGCTCTTCTGAACAACCGCCTTCTTCGGCTTGCCTTCCTTATCGACCCAGATCTTCACCCACACGGTGCCTTCCAGACCGGCGCGCGTCGCAAGATCAGGATACTTCGGCTGAATCTGCTTCACGGCTTCGGGGGCTTTCTCGTATGGGACGTAGTCTGCCGGAGGTGCTTCGTCTTCCTCGATCTTGATTTCCTTGTCACCGGCTCCACCTCCCGGACCCTGATCGATCGGCGCCGTCTGGGCGCTCATTTCCGCCTGTGTGGCGATCGTTTGTTCCGGGCTTACTTCTGCATCAGGCACAGGAACCGGGATGCCAACACTCGGCTTCACGCCGGCGCTCGCAGCCGTTACAGATGCGGCCATAGCGTCAGTCATGGAGGGGGGTGGTCCCAGATCGCTGTACTTCATAATCAACTTCACGGTGCCCGCCGGCTCGTTCTCCTGCGCCATATAGATCGCTCCCCAATACGCACCGATTCCCAGAAAATGGAAAGCCAGTCCGATGATGAGCGCTATCGACAGGTACTTTCGGTAGATCTTTTTCAGCTCGGCCGCACCGTAGTCGGTTTTATATTTTATTTCGAATTGTTCCATAGGCATGCTCCTTCCCTTACGATGCCCTTGCTTTTTGGATCTGGCGCTTGTCGTACTCATTCATCGGCGCCAGACTAAATCGCGTTACTTTGGCGATGGCAATGACGTCCATCAGTTTGATCATCATGTGGTACTTGCCCTCCCGGTCGATCTTCAGAAGGGTGATCAGTTTCGGATTCTCTTTGTTCTTGTCTTCCAGAAACTTTTTCAGATCCTTCATTTCGACGCGATTTGCGGGCTCAGTTCCGATGTTCCAGAACACCACGCCGTCAGAAGCTGCACGCAGCGTCATCAGGTTCGACTCAGCGACCTCTACCTGCGACTTCTCGTCCGGCGGAAGGTTCAACTCCATCGTCTGAGGCTTGCTGAAGTATGTCGTGAGCATGAAGAACGTCAACAACAGAAACGCAACGTCCACCATCGGCGTCATGTCAATCCGTATGCTCAGGCGGCGTTTTTTCTTGTGCTTCTTTCCTCCGCGAGCATGACTTTTCGATTCTCCACCACTGTCAAGTGCTGACATAACCAGACTCCATTAATTAGGATTTATCCATTTCGGTGACAAGGTTGAACCTTGTTATTTTTACTTGACGCAGGATGTCGAGGATGTCCTCAACTGGACCAAACGGCGAATCCTTGTCCGCCTTGACGAGCGTTCGCAGCTTCGGATTCGAAATCCGAGCCTGAATAAGAAGGTCATGCAGCTGCTTCCGATCAACCTCGACAGCAGTCGCCAGCTTGTTGGCTTCGCCAAAAAGCTGTGCACGAAGCTTCTGAGAATCCACTCCCAGGTAGGTACGCCCTACCCTGTTGACGGTCACGATCATGACGTCCGTTTCGGGCATCTTGAAGGGAGCATGGGAAGATGGCAGATCGATCGCTGTCGCTTCGTCCGGACGAAACACCGTTGTCATCATGAAGAACGTGAGCAGCAACATGGCCACGTCCACCATCGGCGTCATATCAATCTTAAAACCGATGCGTTTTTTCTTGATTTTTGGCATGGCGTGCCCTCACTTTACTTGGATTTACCAGCAGGGACTTTCTCTGCCAGTGACTGAACGATCGAATAGCTGGCTTCGTCAATCATATAGGTGAAGTTGTCAACCTTGGTGGTGAAGAAGTTGTACGCGAGAATACCGAAAATAGCCGCTATCAAACCACCCGCCGTATTCACAAGCGCTTCAGAGATACCGAGGGCCAGCTGGATTGGATCCGGCGTTCCCTTGGACATCACGCGGAATGCACGAATCATACCGATGACCGTGCCGAGCAGACCCCACATCGTGGCGACCGATGCGATCGTCGACAGCGCAACGAGGTTCTTTTCGAGCAATGGTACTTCAAGCAGCATAGCTTCTTCGATGGCGCGCTGAACTTCCGCCATGATCTCCTTTTGTCCCTTCACATCGCCTTCGTGCATGAGCTGTTTGTACCTGTCAAGGCCCGTGCGGATGATGTTGGCGCAGGATCCCCGCTGCTTGTCGCATGCGGCAATGGCACCTTCGATGTTGCTCTTGTTGATTTCCTGCGTAACGTTTTTCAGGAAGACTGCCAGCGAGCCGCGACCCTGGGCTTTGCGCAGAGAGAAAATACGCTCGAAAATGAACGTGACGACCATAATCGTCATCGCGATCAAACCGATCACCAGCGGACCACCGTCCCGAATGTAATCGGGAAGTCCGTATTCAAAGATAAAATACGAGGCTACCAATGCGAGAACCAGAACGACTGAGATGAAGACACCTTGTTTCATATGTACTCCTTTTGAGTATGTGGTGAGTGAACGACTACAGGTACATGATGCTAGAACTTTTTCACTGCCGCATCACGGGTTTCTTCGAGATCGAAGACGCTTGCCAGACGCGTGATGACAAAAACATTTTGAACACCCTTACCCATTTCGCACAACTTGATCTTGCCGCCTGCCTTCGTATACATCGTGTGAATCCCAACCAGAGCGCCGATTCCGGAGCTGTTGATATAGGAGACACCCCCCAAATCCAGCACAAGCTTCCGATTCCCCTGCTCCAGCAGATCGCGGGCCTTGGCTTTGAGTTCGTCCGTCTCCTCACCGCCAATGAGCGATCCACGCGGTTCAATGACGGCAATTTCCAGATTGTTCATGGTAGTAACTTTGACTGCCATACCTCCTCCCACATCTAGTGTTCGGGGTGAACGCCCAGCACTGTACCGGGGTCCGGTTGATTATTCATCGCAGAGGAGGGCAATGACTATGCCAAGTAAACCGGCGAATTCTGGCTCGAATCGCCCCCTCACGGGGTCCATGACTTCGCACAGAAGGGCAAAAGTTGTATTATGCACTGTCATTCCCGAAGAACGAGGCGTAACGACTATAAGTTGTTTTTTGATAAGCAGTTGGATCGCATTGCAGAATGCACGGGTGGAGCGGAAGATCAAAGGCCGAATTTCTTTCTCTTTCTCCAAAGCGTAGCCGGATCAATTCCCAGAATCCTCGCAGCATCGTCATAGTCCTTCGCCTGCTGCAGAACTCTCTTGATGTGCACCTTTTCCATTTCTTCCAGCGAGCGCGTGTCCCCCGGCTGTTCCAGCGCGGACCGGACCTCTTCAGGCAAATGGATCAGTTCCACCATTCCGTTTTGGGCAAGCAGGACGGATCGCTCGATGGCGTGTTCGAGCTCGCGCACATTGCCCATCCAACGGTAAGAACGGAGAGCCTTCATCGCATCCGGAGAAAGATCCACTGAAGATTCCTTCGAGAACTTCTTCAGAAAATGCTGGATGAGGAGCGGCAAGTCCTCTGGACGCTCGCGCAGAGGAACGAGCTTCATCCGAACAGCATTGAGCCGATAGAACAAATCTTCACGGAACGTCCCTTCTTTCATTGCCTCTTCGAGGTTTCTGTTCGTCGCCGCGATAACCCGGACATCCACTTTCTGGGAAACACTTTCGCCGAGACGTTCAAATTCCTTGCTCTGCAGAACGCGGAGCAGCTTCCCCTGGATCCCCGGTGAGAGATCCCCGATTTCATCGAGAAAAATGGTTCCCCCGTTCGCCAGATCAAATCTCCCCTGACGATCCTTTACCGCTCCCGTGAATGCTCCACGCACATGACCAAACAACTCACTTTCCAGAAGCTGTTCGGGTATGGCGGCGCAATTCACCTTCACTAACGGCAATTGCGATCGCGAACTCTTTCCGTGAATGAAGTGCGCGAAGAGTTCCTTTCCGGTCCCGCTCTCCCCCTCGATGAGCACCGAGATCGTACTGTCCGCCACGCGCCCGGCCAGATCAATCTGAGCGAGCATCTCGCGGTTGCGCGTGATCAGATCGCCTGTTCCCTGTTCCCGGCTAAGCTGACTGCGCAGCTCCCGTACTTCGTGCGCGAGCTGGTGATATTCCCACGCCCTTTGCGCAAAAAGCTGAAGCTCCTTGAAATCAAACGGTTTCTGCAGATAGTGGTACGCGCCGCGTTTCACCGCTTCAATGGCACTATCGATTGAACCATGGGCTGTGACAATAATGACGGTCGTGTCCGGTGAGAATTTTTTGATCTCCGCGAGCACTTCCATGCCGTCGATCGGCGCCATCTTGAGATCGACGAATGCCAGGTCGAAAGCCTCCCTGTGGAGGGCTTCAAGGGCCTCCTGCGGCTTGGAAAATAGCTGCGTCTGATAACCGATCGCGTTGAAACATACCCCCATCGTCTTCAGGATGTTCGCTTCGTCATCGACAACAAGAACTTTTGGATTCGATTGCGTCATCAGGAATTTCTCTCCGATCGCGGAATGGTGAAGAAGAACGTGCTTCCCTGCCCCACACTGCTCTCAACCCAGATCTTCCCCCCGTGCGCCTCAACAACTTCCTTCGCAATGGCGAGGCCGAGTCCCACACTCCCGGGGGTTGCATCGTTTGATTGCTTTATCTGCACGAACTTGTCAAATATGACCTCCACAGCGTCTGGCGGAATCCCCCGCCCCGAATCCTTCACCGAAATACGAACCGAATCCTCGAAGAGATCTGAGTGAATCGTGACAGTCCCGTCTGTTGGCGTGTACCGCAGGGCATTGCTGACAAGGTTCGCTATGACCCAGGAGAGCTGTTGCTTGTCGCCGGGAACTTCGGGTGTACTCAACGCGATGTCTGTGTCCAGGTGAATAGCCTTTTCACGGAATTGCAGACGAAGTGGTTTCAATGCTTCCTCGACAACCAATCGCAGGTTGATCTGCTCGCTCTTGAGCTCGTATTTTCCGGATTCCAGCCGGGACATGTCGAGAAGTTCTTTCACGAGCTTGGTGAGCCGCTCACAGTCATCCTTTGCCGTTGCCAACATGTCGCGTTGCGGATCGTTGACTTTCCCGAGGACCTCTTGTGATAAGATGTCGACCGCCATGTTGATGGACGTCAGTGGCGTGCGCAGCTCATGGGAGACGGTGGCGATGAACTCCGACTTCATACGATCGAGATTCTTGAAACGCGTGACGTCCTGCAGAAGCGTGACAACGCCAAGCATGTTTTTCGATTCATCGATGATGGTTGTCTGACGCGGACGGAAATAGAGAGCCTGTTGTCCGGTGCGATGGATGGAAAGAATGGCGTCCTGCTTCGCCAGCTCATCCCCTTCGCCGCCGCGCAGGAGCGTCAACCACCGTTCATCGGTCACAATCTGATCAAGTGGCTTCCCCTGCCAATCTGTTCCATGAACTTGCAGAAGCCTGAGCGCTGCCTGGTTCATCAGCAGCACGTTGTTTCCCTGATCCACCATGATGACGGGATCGGGAATGCTCGCGACAATAGCTTCCGATTTCTTTTTCTCGCCGATAAGCTGAGAGACGTTCATCTCCTCATACGTCCTCAACCGCTCCGTCATCTTGTTGAACTCCATGCCGAGTTCGCCGATTTCGTCGTTCGTCGTGATATCAATTTTCTGGTTCAACTGGCCCTGGCCAATCCTGCGGGCGGCCTCTGTAAGTTTTTCTGCCGGCCTGATGATAGTCCTGGAAATCTGCACGCTGGCGACCAGGATCAGAACTATAGCGAAGATCGATGTGAAGAACACGGCGAAGGCCGCGCTGTTCGATGCTTCCCTTGCCCTTATGTCTGCCGAGGCAACAGCCGTCTGGTTGAATTGCAGAAAGCGTGAACATTCCCCTGCTAACGTCTGCACGAGGGGTTTGAGAGTTCTCTCATAGTATCCGCGTGCGACACGCCTTCTGCTACTTGCTTCGAGAATCTTGAAGAGCGAATCGGAATTATTGAGGTAGATCCTGTATGCCACGAAAATGGTATCGAGTACGGGCGACTTGGGTGCTACCAGCACACTCTCTGTTGCCGTACGAAACGAGAGAATGAAATCATCCCGGTTCTTTACAAAAACGTTGTGTGCAGAAGTGAGTTCATCTTTCCAACTGGTCTGAACTGGCTCCCCTCCAAGCTGGAGCGGCACGCTCACGTAGATCAGCGCTTCTTGGGCTTGCTGCTGTTGGTCGAGTGCCTTTGACATTTGCTGTGCGGCGAGCACCCCCTGGTAGTTTTCCCGCATCATCTGACCCACGGAACTCTGGATCTCGAGGAAGTTATACAGGGCCACCACGCTGGAGGCAAGTGTCACGCACACCAGAAGGAAATAGCTGAATCCGATTTTATAGCGAAGACTGCTCATTTCAGCAAATAGTATTCATTTTTCGCCCGAAAGGCAAAAGCTCAAAACGCCTTATTTTCCAATGACTTCCGGCATGAGAACGGCTCTCATGCCATCTCGCCAACTTCAATACTGGTGCACCATAGATGAGATTCGAAAAAAGTTGAACCGGACGGAACTTTTTCCTAAACTCATACGTATTAAATGACCATCAGTCATTAACTATACGAGAGTCAGAAATGGGAATCCAAGAGCGTAAAGAACGGGAGAAGGGCCACCGCAGGGAAGAGATTCTTGACGCTGCGCAGAAGGTGTTTTTTGAAAAGGGACTGCACGTCGCCACGATGGACGAGATCGCGGAGAAAGCGGAACTCAGCAAGGGAACATTGTATCTCTACTATAAGAGCAAAGAAGATCTTTATCTCGCTGTGATGATGCGCGGTATGGAAATTCTGCGAGATTTGTTCTCGAAGGTGACGCAGAGCGATACATCTACCGCCGGCATGCTGGTGGCGCTCGGCGATGCATACTTGTCCTACTTCAACGACCATCGTGAGTACTTCAGGATGGTGCACTTTCTGCAGTCTCCGCAGTTCCACAAACAGGTTACCGTAGAAATGAAGCAGAGTTGCGGCATCCTGAACCGACAGGTGTGGGAGCCGGTAACCGCGATCCTTCAGCGCTGCATTGATGAAGGTATCCTGCGCAAGAATCTCAATCCGGCTGAAGTCGGCATTATTCTCTGGTCGAGCGCCACGGCCCTGATGCTTCGGATCGACAGCGAGTATGCGATGTGGAAAGAAACCTTCCATATCGATCTGTCACAGACATTGAAGCTCACCAACAACCTGTTGTTTGATGCAATTTGTACCGAACACGGAAGAACAATGATCACAGCAGCAGCGAACCACTGAACATCTCATCGAGGGATACATGAATCTGCATCATAGATTACCATTGATTGCATTCTGCCTCGCGCTTGCGGTCGTACTCAAGACGACGCCGGCAGAATCTCAGAACACACTTCCACAACGCCTTTCGCTTCATGACGCGGTGCGTCTGGCTATGAAACACAACCCGGACCTCACGTCGGCACGGCTTGAGGTCAAGCGCTCCGATGCGCGGGTTCTTGAGGCATGGGGGAACGCTCTCCCGGCGGTCGACGTCTCGGGCCAATACACCCATATGATCGACAAGCCGGTCACGTTCTTTCCGGACGTCTTCCTCTACAGCTTCATGAAGGATATTGATTCCACAATTCCGAAACCGACAGGACAGCTGGTCCCTGTTTCCTTTGCACCAGGTTTTTCGGCAAGCGCAACGCTGAACGTGCGGCAGATCCTCTTCAACGGCGCCGTCTTTATCGGTGTCGGTGCGGCGGGCATCTACTCGCACCTGGCACGTGACCTCTACCAGGCAAAACAGGTAGAGACGGCGACAAAGGTGAGCAAAGCTTACTATGGTGCGCTCCTTGCCCAGGAAGCATTGAACATGATGCGCTCAAGCCTCCAAAACGCAGAGGACAATCTCAAGAATGTCCGCGTGATGGCGAAACAGGGAATCGTTTCTGAGTACGATGAACTGCGCGCCTCGGTGGGCGTGGAAAACGTGCGCCCCATGGTCATTCAGAGCGAGACAAATTTCAGCCTTGCGATCGATAATCTCCGCAATACGGTAGGCGTAACCAACAAGGAAGAGTTCGTTCTCACAGACAGCCTCGCATTCCAATCGATTGATGAGGAGATTCTCAAACGGGCGGAAACACTTGTCATGGAAATGAACCCAGGCCTGAGCGCGGTCAAACGGCAGATCGAGCTCAATGGTGCGATTATCAATGCCGAGCGGTCGAACTATCTCCCGACGATTGTCGCGTTCGGGCAGTATCAGTATCAGGCAGCGAAGAATCAATTCAACTTTTCGACGAACGACTTTTACAAGGGATCAACCTTTGGGCTCTCGCTTTCCATGAACCTCTTTCAGGGTTTTCAGACATACGCACGCGTCGAACAGGCACAGCTCGAACAGCGCAAGAGCGAAGAACAGCGGGTGAACCTCGAGAGAACGCTGCAAACCGGGCTTCACTCCATACTCGGGAACCTGCAGCAGGCACGTAAACGCGTTGCAGCGCAAGGCAAGACGGTGGAGATGGCCGAGCGCGGTTACAAAATTGTGACAACGCGATTTCTGAACAACTCGGCGACACAACTCGAAGTGAATGACGCGCAACTCGCGCTGACACAGGCAAAGGTCAACCGCGTCCAGGCAATCTACGATTACTTGGTTGCTTCTGCGGATTTGGATCATTTGATCGGACGGCTTCCCAGCTATCTCCTCGAAACTGAAGAAAAGTAAACTACTGAAGGAATACACCATGACCAGCATAACACGATTTCTTGCGGCATTTTTGATGATGGTGACCGCCCTGTTTCTCTCCTCATGCGGCAAGCAGGAGAAACCCAACGATACCACAAAGATCCAGCCGGTCAATGTCCGGATTGAGATCCTCAAGCCTTCACGCCTTGTCGATGCCATCCAGGTTGCCGGCACAGTCAAGGCATCCGAAGACGCGAACCTGAGCCCGGAAGAAGGCGGAGTTGTCAAGGAGTGGAAAGCCTCAAAGGGCCAGAGCGTGAAGAAAGGCGACCTGATTATCACACTCAGGGACGAGGTGATCAAAGCCGGGTACGATGCAACAAACGCACAGTACAAGATGGCCGAACTCAATCTCGAGAAACAGAAGAAGGTGTTCGACGAGCAGGGTATCAGCGAACTTCAGTTGAAAAACCTGGAGTACGGCCGGGATGCCGCCAAAGCGAATGCTGATCTGATGAAAGCCCGCTGGGAGCGGACGCAGCTTCGGGCGCCCTTCGACGGAGTTGTGGACAATATCGGACCGAACGTGGGTGATTTCGCACCTCCCGGAGTCCCAGCCGCGAGGATTGTCAATACATCGATCGTCAAGATCCAGGCGGACATTCCCGAACTCTATTCCGGTTCAGTTCCTGTCGGCTGCCCTACCATCATCACGTTTGACGCGCTTCCGGGTGACACCCTCCGCGGTAAGGTGAGTTTTGTCGGATCGACTGTGTCGGCGGCAAACCGTGCGTTGCAGGTGGAAGTCGTTGTCACCAATCCATACCGGAAGATCAAATCCGAAATGGTGGCAAAAGTCAGGGTGCTCCGCATAACGAAACCCAATGCGCTTCTCGTCAGCGAGAACATTGTCCAGCTTGTTGACAGAGATCGTACAATCGTGTTTGTTGAAAATGGCGGCAAGGCGGAAGAACGGAAATTGAAACTCGGCGCGCGCCAGGGAATCATGATCGAGGTTCTCGAGGGATTGAATCCGGGAGATCATCTCATTGTCACCGGCTACCAAAAAGTGATCAACGGTTCACTAGTTATCGTTACGCAATAGCGGAGACCTGACCATGAAAATCTGGAGTATAGCTGTTGACAACAAAGCCGCGGTCTACATCCTGATGGTCCTCATCGTGATGTTCGGCTGGAGCTCCTACAACGCCCTTCCACGCGAGGCCGCTCCCGATGTGAAGATCCCATTGATCATCGTGGCGACGCCCTATATCGGCGTGTCTCCCGTCGATATCGAAGGATTGATAACGCAGCCGCTTGAGAAAGAACTCAAGGGCCTTAAAGATATCAAACATATCACTTCGGTCTCCAAAGAGGGACTTTCCACAATCCAGGTGGAATTCAACACCGGCATCGATCTTGACGAAGGGCTCCGGCGTGTCCGCGACAAGGTCAATTCGTCCCGGTCTCAGCTTCCCAACGACATCCTGGATCCGGTCATCAACGAAATCAACATCAGCGAATTCCCCATCATGTACATCAACGTGAGCGGGCAGGTTGGTTTGGCAAGGTTGAAGAAGATCGCGGATGATCTGGGAGATGAAATCGAAGCCATCCCCGGCGTCATCGGGGCAGACATCGCGGGCGGACTTGAACCGGAGGTGCAGGTCAATGCCGATGTCTACCGGATGAACGCATACCAGATCAGCTTTGACGACATCGCGAACGCCATCCGGGCGGAGAACCTCTCCATCCCCGGTGGTTCCATTGACACGAAAGAAAAGAACCTGACGATTCGCATACCGGGGGAATTCAAAGAGGTGCGGCCCCTGGAGGACCTCGTCCTGAAGATGCAGAACAACAAGCCAATTTACCTGCGCGATGTCGCGTCGGTCAATTACTCCTTTGAAGACCGCAAGACCTATGCCCGATTGAACTCGAAAGAGGTCGTATCGATTCATGTGCGGAAGCGCGCCGGCGAAAATCTTCTCCGCATCGCGGATGAAGTGAAGAACATCGTCCAGCAAAAGCGCACGCAGTTGCCACAGGGCATCAACATCGATATTTCGAATGATCAGTCGAAGTTCGTGACAAGAATGGTCAAAGAACTCGAAAACAGCGTCTTGACCGGCATGTTCCTGGTCGTCATGTCTCTCTTCATGTTCTTCGGTTTCAAGAATTCAATTCTGATCTCCACGGCTATTCCGCTCTCAATGTTCGTGGGATTCGTCGTGCTGTCTGCGCTTGGCATCACGCTGAACGTGGTTGTGTTGTTCTCCCTGGTGTTGGTGCTCGGAATCCTGGTCGATGATGCTATCGTCGTCATTGAAAACACATACAGGCATCAGCAGGAATACGGAGAACATCCCGAAATTGCGGCAAAAAAGGCAGCGGGAGAAGTGTTCATCCCTGTTCTCACGTCCACAATCACGACGATGTCGGCTTTTCTCCCGCTGGCATTCTGGCCTGGGATCGTGGGAGACTTCATGAAGTACTTCCCGTACACCCTGATCATCACTCTTACAGCATCCCTGTTCGTGGCGTATGTGATCAGCCCCGTGCAGGCTGCAAGGTGGATCAACTACAAGCGTGATATCAAGAAAGCAAGAGAGAACCTCGAGCATCCCCATTGGTACAAGAAGTACAATCCCTTTACGATTTTGTACCACAAGGTGGACGGAGTTGCTTTCCCATGGCTTCAAACCGAATACGTGAAGACCCTGAAATGGACACTCGACAACAAGGGGCTGACGATGGGAATATCCTTCGGTTTGCTGCTCCTCATCATGGTGTTGTTCGGGTTGTTTAACAAGGGAGTCGATTTCTTTCCGAATACTCAGCCATCCCAGGTGACGATGAACATCGAGATGCCCGCCGGAACATCGCTCGACGTCACCAATAGCCTCGCGCAGGTCATGGAGGAACGTCTCCAGCAGATCCCTGGACGGAAGGACATCGAATTCATCGCGTCGAGCGTCGGAACATCCGACAATGCGTTTGATTTCGGCGGCCAGGGTACTCCCAACAAGGCCCAGGTGGCCATCAATTTCTATGAGAAGAAATTGCGCGTACAGAGCACATTTGAGACGCTCGACGAGGTGCGCAAGACCACGGTGGGCATCGCAGGTGCTGACCTTCGCGTTGCGAAACAGCAGATGGGTCCGCCGGTCGGGTCACCGGTCAGCGTCGAGATCTCGGGCGAGGACTATGGCCAGCTCGCGTCTCTCAGTCTGCTTGTGCGTGAAAAGATCAAAGACATTTCCGGCCTCGTCGATCTCAAGGATGATTACAACACCGGACGCCCCGAGGTTGAAATAAGGATCGATCGCGAGAAGGCGGGCATGTACTACACAAGCACGGGTCAAATCGCTTCAACGGTCCGTGCTGCCATCGCCGGTGTCGATGCATCCAAATACCGGGTTGGCGAGGACCAGTACAACATCCGCGTTCGTTTGAAGGAAGACCAGCGCACATCGCCGACGGACCTTGAGAATCTGCGCATTACGTTCATGAACCGTCGCGGACAACTGCTTTCGATCCCGCTGACGTCGGTCGCCAACCTGAAACGGACAACGGCCGTGTCGGACATCAAGCGAAAGGACCAGAAGCGGGTCATCACCGTGTCTGGTGACGTCGAGGGACGGGTCCAATCGGATGTGATCAACGATGTCAGGGCTCGCCTCGCTGGATTGGCGCTTCCTGCCGGGTACGGTATCAAGATGACGGGATCGCAGGAGGAACAACAGAAAGCCTCGGACTTCCTCGGCAAGGCATTCATCATTACGTTGCTGCTGATCTTCCTGATCATGGTCGCGGAGTTTAACTCACTCAAAGTGCCGTTTGTCATTCTGATCTCCGTTGTCCTCTCGTTGATCGGTGTGATGCTGGGTCTCGTGATCACGCGGACGCCGGCGAGCGTTGTCATGACAGGTGTCGGCGTGGTGGCACTTGCGGGGATTGTCGTTCGCAACGGCATCGTGCTCCTCGACTTCGTGAAGCATAAGCTCGGAGAAGGCGGACACTCGCTCGAGGATGCGCTGCTGGAAGCAGGGAGAATTCGTCTGCGTCCTGTGGTTCTGACCGCCGCCGCAACTGTGCTGGGCATTCTGCCTCTGGCGACGGGAATCGATTTCGACTGGCGCGAGCTGCATTTTATCATTGGCGCAGAGAGCGCAGAATTCTGGCGCCCGCTGGCAGTCACCATCATTTTTGGTCTGACGATTTCCACATTCCTCACGCTGGTGATCGTGCCGACTGTCTATTCATTGTTCGATCAGTGGACCAACAAAATTTCCCGGTTCTTCGCACGCTTCAGGGATTCCCAAGAAGGAAGCGAGCCGGCGTAAGGCGACGGTTGATCCGATAGAGACCGAGGATTTCCCACTCTTAGGAAGGGGAGCACAGAGCTTAGCAGCTCGTTCTTGTGCTCCCTTTTTCATTATCCCCCCCCCCTTCAACCTGCTAAAACAATGAGAAAGAGCGAGACAAAACAGGGTTTCGTTCGTCCTATATTGTCAGTAGGGATCTTGGTATCTTGTCCTGATTGACCGCCCGACTTGACTTATGCATTGATGGAGGAAACTGTTCATGATTTTGCATCGTTCGATGGAGTGTCGTTTGACCGGCACCGCACATGAAACCAGTAACGGGCTCTCAAACTTTCTCTTGTCTTTCGTTGTTCTTCTCGCAGGAATTGTATTCTCCGGTTGCAGCAAAACCGTCGAACTGACCAGTCGATGGACCAACCAGGAGCTGAGAATCAACGGCACCGGGGAAGATTGGAAGGATGCGACGACATTGCTCGCAGGACCCCAGGTTTTTGTCGGGGTCAAAAACGACAAAGAGAACCTGTATCTTTGCCTGAGCACCTCCAATCGTATGACACAGATGCAGATGCTTGCGCTTGGAACGTCGGTGTGGTTTGATACGTCAGGAAGAAAGAGCAAGATGTTCGGTATCGACTTTCCGGTGAGCGGGCTGATGCAGGGACGCAGGTTTCCGGTACAGCAAAACCCGGAGGATTTGAAGCGACTCATTGAAGCAGCGCAGCGGCAATATGACATCGTCGGTCCCGGCGAAGGTGAACGCCATCGGATGACTGACAAGCAGGACAAAGGAATCGATGTGCATCTCGGCTACACCAACGGCACGCTCACGTATGAGTTGAAAATCCCTTTGCAGAAATCTGCTGACCATCCGTACGCGGTTGGCGCAAACCCGCTCAACCCGCTCACGATCGGCGTGGAGACGGGGGAATATTCTGACGCGATGCGGGCTCAAATGAGCGGAGCGGGGCGTGCGTCTGGCGGCTCGGGCGGTGGCGGCAGAGGCGGACGCGGGGGGGGCGGGCAAAGTTCGAGCAGCCTGGGCGGAGACGCACCGGAACCTCTCAAGCACTGGCTGATCGTGCACCTTACATTTCCGAACTAGAGCAGGGTGCGGAAAAACCGATTTCTTTCGCCACAAAGGCACTGAGCAAAAGGCTCATGCGCCTCTGGCGTAAAAGACTGGAAGGGTTTGAATCAAGAAGTTTCAATTCCGGAAGCACGAAGCCGTTTCACAATAATTGAATTTGTGACTTGGTGTCTTCGTGGCGGTCTTCTTTCGTTTTTCAGGATCTTCCTAGGCTGAATCGAAGTCATAATTTCACAACCTGTTTGAAGTCTTTCCTGTATTGTTCGTACTTTTAATTCACACATTCTACAACCATCTAGAACGGAGCACACATATGAAATCACTCACACACCGCCTCTTTACCCTTGCGGTCATGGTTATCATCGCCGGCTTGATGCAGGTCGCATTTGCCCAGCCACAGGGACAAGGCATGAGGATGTCTCCAAAGCAGCGCGCAGATACACTTGGGAAACAGCTTTCACTCGATACTGCAACGATTGCCAAAGTAGCTGCCGTCATGGAAAAATACCAGAAGGTAATGATGGACAAGAGAAACGAACTCCAGGGCGATATGGATGCCATGCGCGCGGCCATGACAGAGCTCCGCGACAATCAGACCAAGGACATCAAAGCTTTGCTGACAAAAGAACAAGCAACGAAGTACGATGAAATCCTAAAACAACAGCAGCAGCGAGGGATGGGTCGTCCGCCGCGCAATTGATGTAATCACTGTTGACGTTCTACTGGGGGCGGGACCGGATCAGAGAATTCTCTTGGTCCGGCCCGCCTCTTGCTGTTTCCATCATCCTCCTGTATATTCACCGTCGGCGATGCCGGCGGTGTGATACACCGCCCTCTGGCTCGCCGAGATCCTGTCGCTCGAATAGACCTTTGAGTTCTCTTCTGGTTGTCATTGAAAGCAGGTAGTACATGAAGGATAAGACCATCCTTATCACAGGCTCTACCGATGGGATCGGCCGGCAGGCGGCGCTCGAGCTTGCAGCATTAGGGGCGACGGTCCTGGTCCACGGCCGAGATGCCCGCCGCGGGGAGAATGTCGTCGAAGAGATTCGCTCTGCAACCGGGAACAAGAACGTTGAACTGTTCATCGCAGATTTTTCTTCGATGGCCAATGTCCGTCAGCTTGCTGCCGAAGTGAAACAGCGCCACGCGGTACTCCACACCCTGGTCAACAATGCGGGCGTCTTCATGAACGAGAAACGATTGACCGCAGAAGGATTTGAAACAACCTTCGCTGTGAATCACCTCGCCCCATTTCTCCTGACAAACCTGCTTCTCGATCTCCTCAAAAAGAGCGCTCCGGCGCGCGTCGTCACCGTCAGCTCTGTGGCTCACACAAGGGGGAAACTGGACTTCGATAATCTTCAGGCTGAGAAAAGCTTCGGCGGGTACAGCTCGTATGCTCTTTCAAAACTCGCAAACGTGCTGTTCACATATGGACTTGCCGACGCGCTCGCAGGCACCGGCGTCACATCCAATTGTCTCCACCCAGGCGTCATAGGAACGAAGCTCCTGAGGACCGGGTTCAATATCACCGGTGCGAGCACAGCGGATGGGGCTGAGACTCTCCTCTATCTGGTCACCTCACCGGAGGTCGACGGAGTGACAGGGAAGTACTTCCAGGAGAGACAGGAATCACCGTCATCGCCGGTCACCCATGATGCTCCCCTCCGCGCGCGATTGTGGGAGATCAGTGCACGGCTCACCGGGCTGTAGAAGACTGCTGAAAAAGCACACACCCCATACATCCCCTCTCCCTGACACACAAGCAACCGCACAGAGGGGACTGTTCAAACTTCGAAAAAGATCAAATGCAGGCTTGAACCAAGGAATCACACGTCCCCTCTCGTGTGCGGGGACGTGGGGCGCGAGAGGGGACCGAGGGGTGTGTGTTTTTTGCATGAGAGTTTACGTTGATCTCTCCCTTGATCTCTCGGACTTGGTGTGAACTTCTTCAAGGTCCTTCCGAGACACAACACTAGAGAGGCGCTGCATACCTGACGCCACCTTTAACATTCAGAGTTCGATATCGGATGTTCAGAAAAACATCGAACACCGAACAATTGAACTTTGAATGCAGAAGTGTGGAAGAGCAGCCCCCCGCTCAGTTGAAGGAAGAACCACCCCGCCTAATCCGGCACAATGCCTTCTGCGCCAACTCGCTGCGTTGAACTCCACACCTTCATTCCATGAACCCGCAGGTACGTCCCATTGACAAGACTGTAGCGGACGGGCTGGTTTCCTTCCCGGTGAAGGAGCAGCACCGAGGCATCAGTCTCTATCTCCCCGTCCCCTGTGAGGCCCGATGAAACATAGAGATCGTCTGTTCCCTCGGGCGACGTGATGCGGAAGTGTGTCTCCGATATTGCGGAATACTCGACAGCAGCACGCTGATTGCGGTATGGATAGAGAAGAATATTGTACCGCATCGTGCTGGCGGCTTTCGACATCTGATCGAATGCAATCCAATTGATTTGCTCGGTCTTTCCCGGCGTGAAGTCGCGCGTGCTGGCGGCCATCGAAGTACCGACGCGTGGAGTTTCCCCGCCTGTAAGCGGATAGACAAGCAAACCAGGCTGACCGGCGCAGTAATACTCCCGACCGTCACGGACCGGGATTGCCGGTGTGTGGAAGTACCACGAAAGTGTATCTCCTCCCTTCCGGCACCTGGCCTCGTCAAGAACCACCCAATAGCGATGGTTCACAAAAAGGATCTGGCGCCGGAGATGCACTCCAAGTGTTTCGTATCCGCGGTGTTCGCCTGAGAAATACTCAAGCAGCGGGTTTGCACTCCACGTGATGTTTTCCCCTTCGATCCCCTCGCGGTCCATATTCCTGTCGTTGACCGTTACCATATTGTGCGCCCGGGAGGACTTATACCATGGAATATAGAGAGGGTCATCATATGTCAGTCCAATGCCGGCGTCCACAGCAAAGGCTTTTCCGTACGCGTAGATCTCAACATCGAGCATATCGCTATGTGTATGAGCGCCGTTCCATTTTCCGTAATTGATGTTCATATAGAGCGCATCGCGCGTCCAGTCACTTCTCATGACGGTGAAGCCCGAGGCAGGCATATGACGCGACGCAAACGGAGGGAGTGTGCTTGCCGCTGCATTGGAGGCGATGCCGAAAAGATTATTCAGGACACCATAGACATACGGCTTATTATAAAACTCCGCTCCATCCTGAAGAATAAAGGCCGGAAAAAGCCCTCGATGGCTGTCGTTGATCGCCGGAATCTCCCCTGTTGGAGCCAGCATGGTAATCCACCAGTCGATCGTGTTTCCCATTCGCTGGCGGATTTCCCGCTCGAGGTCCTTCCGATTGCGATAGACTGAGAGCAAATAGTAAAGGTTGCGATACGAAAGATATGTTGCTTGCGTGTAGTTCCTCGGCGCCCGTTCCGAGTGACCGCCGTCGACAAAAAAATCCTGTCGCAAATGCTCTTCAAGCCTCTGCAGCCCGAGCTTCAGCCACTCCTGCGATTCCTTGAATTCAGAAAACACCATACCGAGCTGAGCGAGCATGTAGCTCCCGTGGATCTGCCAGTTTCCGGGGCGATATCCCTCCCATTGTTCGAGCTGATAGAGCCACCGGCCTGCGGCAAGAATCGTCTTCAACATCCGTTCGTGGGTACGCGTCGACCGCTGCGCATATGGCAGAAAATAGTACTCGATGAACATCCTGTTCCTGACACCCAGTCCCAGCTCGTAGTACACGACGTCGAGTTCGGGAAAACCCCGCGTGATGTCGTTCCGCTGCTCATACCATTGATGGAACAGTTCATCAAACTTGGCGAGATAAAGCTGATCGCCGGTATTCAGATGAGCGAGTATCAGAGCCTTCGACCAGCCCCAGTAGTGAAAACCGTACTTCCCTGATTGTCCTACCTCTCTGTTGAAATCCACCTTTGGCCCGAACTCGACAACAACGTCCCCCCATGGCCGGAAAATGTTCTTGAGAATGAGCGATGCTCGGACCAGAACTGTATCGCTCTCGTCCCTATGGCGCGATGCATAAGCCCGGACATCTTCATAACCCATCAACATTTCTGTATCGGTGAGCAGGTGGTAGGTTTGGGTTGCGTACTTCGGCTGCTGTTTGGAGTCCCAGTATGATCCCCAGGCGCGGAAGGCCCCGGCGTAGTCCTTCTGCCGTACCGAAGCATCAACGTCCCCCAACGCCGGCTGATCCAGCCGCAACGCGTTGAAAAGGCCGGCGTCATCGATGATCTGAATCTGGTGTTTGACGTATTCCGGGCTGCTGAGCAGAGAGTGTTCCGAGAATTTGAGCTGCGCGGGAAGAGGGTCCGATGCAAGAATGAACACAAAAAGAACTGCAAATGAGTGCGAGGTTCTCATGAGGATGGAAATCCCCGAAGTGAAGGAGTGATGTCAGGAATTTGCTGCAACCGGGGAGAGGCGCGTGGATGTCTTACGGGAGATCGAGTTCGAGTCCCTCGCGGGCGCCGATACATTCGGTCGTCCCGTTATAGTGTTTCGTGATCTGGCCCGCCTCTTTGACCATGGTATCCACAAACGCATCGTCGTGGAGCGGATCGTGATGAAAGAGAGCGAACTTCTTCACGTTGGCCTGGACGGCAAACCGCGCAACCGATTCCAACGGGGAATGTCCCCACCCACGTTTCTCTTCGTACTCATCGGATGTGTACTGAGCCTCGCCGATCAGAAGGTCTGCGTCAGAAAGAAAATCCACGAACTTCTCGTCAAGGTAGGTCGGGAAGTCCAACGCGGTCGCTGGATTCTGGGTATGCTTGAACAGCGTTCCCTGATACGGCTCGTTGTCGGTTGCGTACACCACGCTCGATTTCCCGTCCGAAACCCGGTACGCGAGGCAGAGTGCAGGATGATTCAGGTAGAAGTGCCGCACAGAGAGTTCATCGATGGTAAAATCTTCACGCAATTCGTGGACGTGAAGGTCTGCGCTCATCGCCCCAAGTTCAACAGGGAAGTAATCGGAGTCCATCTGAATTGTGAGAATCTTGTCGAGCGACTTGTCGCGCCCCGGGGGGCCGTAGAGGTGGATGGTATTTTTCTTTTCGTACGCAGGAAGGAAGAAAGGAAACCCCTGGATGTGATCCCAGTGCGTGTGGCTGATGAAGACGTGCACGGTCAACGGTTTGGACGCGAACTCCTTGATGAGTTGGTTGCCGAGCTCCCGCATGCCTGTGCCGGCATCGAACACGAGGACGTGGGACCCTGCACGCAATTCAACGCACGAGGTATTTCCGCCATACCGCATCGTCGAAGAACCGGGTGTTGCAATGGAACCGCGGGTTCCCCAGAAACGGACCTTCATCATTTCGAGTTCTTGCGTTTGTTCACGTGGTCACTGGCAGTCTTCAGCAGGTCGTTGAGCTCGAATGGCTTGACGACATATGCGTCAGCCCCCAATTCAGCAGCTTTGTCCATGTCTGGCTGATACGATTTCGCAGACATGATGATGATGGCTGTTTTCGAGAACCGGTCATCGTTGCGCAGCATCTGGCAGACTTCGAAACCGAGGAGTTTGGGCATGACAAGATCGAGGAGGATGAGATCGGGCAATTCGGCTCCGGCAATCTTGACGGCATCCTCGCCGTTGTCTGCCTGAAAAACGGTGTACCCATTCCGCTCGAAGCCCATCACGACCATCTTGCGGAAGAAATCCTCATCATCGACGATTAGAGCCTTTTGATTCACTGGATAATCCGCTCCCGAAATTGCAGAACACCACAATGTCTTCTCCGGGAAGACATGTTTTTGAGCTTCTGCCAACTTGACGGAGAAACTTATCAATTACTTTGGCGAAAGGCAATACGCAGGCGTGATTTATGTCATTCTTAACAGTGGGAACTCGTGAAATGATGCGGAGATCGCCGTGATCGGAACCAAAGAAGCGGCACTTTCAGAGTTATCTGACTCCCCTTCTCGTTGGTGTGCGGGATTATCCAATACTGAATCATGAAGCGGATTGCTGTTTCGTCGGGGTGACAGGATTCGAACCTGCGACCCCCTGCGCCCAAGGCAGGTGCGCTAACCGGACTGCGCTACACCCCGAACAAGTTCAAAGGTAATGTACGGAAGGATGTGTTGTGGTGCAAGCTGCTTTGCGGTGAGAGAGTAACAGGAACGGCGTGATGTGCCGCCCGGGCGTTTATCGACGACAATCAACGAAGAGCCGCAAGGAGCGGCCGCGCATGTCACGACCGCTCTGCTGTTCTACTTCATCAACGTCATTCGCCTGGATTGAGTGAGCTCTCCTGCCCGAAGACGATAGGTGTAAACGCCGCTTGGAGATGATGTGGCATCCCAGCGCACGGTATGGACACCTGGCAGAGCAATTCCATCGACCAAAACAGCGACGCGTCTACCAAGCATATCAAAGACTTCCATCAACACAGAACTTCGGTCCCCCACCGCGTAGCTAATGTATGTTGCCGGGTTGAAGGGATTAGGATAATTCTGATAGAGGATGAATGAACCGGGGATCACAGGATTCTGGTCTTCGACGAAGACTGCTGTTGAGGCAACGAGCGAACTCAGGATGCAGAGCCCGTTTGTCGTGTACGTTGGCGTGCCCTGCGAGAACTGTACCGTCGCATCGAAGATCTTACCCCCTTTCGAATCCCATACCTTGAACGTGAGAGCCTCACCCTCAGAGAAGCCGTCTTTTATAGACGTCTGGCTGTCATCCCCCCAAGCCGTGATCGCCGCATTCTGTCTCATCCACACCGCATAACCCCCGCAGATCAATGAATCGTTTCTCTTGTAGAATACTCCTACAGCATCCCCCATCCGGAAGGCTTGTGACCCGATCTTCGGGTCAATCGATGTATTGATTGCAATAGTACAATTCTTGCCAGTGTTGCTTCCATAACTCCATGAGGAGGGAACGGACATACCTGTAACTGTTACTGTTGACCGGGCCGTGTCTGCCAGTGCTCCGTCGCTCACCATGATTACGATCGGGTGGACACCAATCTGGTCGGACGTCGGCTTCCAACTGAAAACCCCCAAGGGAGTGAGGGTTGCTCCGCTCGGAGGGTTGACCAGATTGAATCTCAACGTATCACCGTTCGGATCTGTCGCCATGAAAGTGAATGTCAGCGTCTGGTTCTGCACTACCGTTGTGTCCTGCAGCTTCGATACAAATGTCGGTTTCACATTCAACATCTTCACTGCCACCTTTGCTTGTGTTGTATCCGCCAGCAAACCGTCGCTCACAACCGCCACGATAGAATATGCCCCCAGTTGTGTCGTTGTCGGTTTCCAGCTGAAGACCCCTGCCGTCGTTATCGTCGCCCCCGGGGGCGGGTTGACCAGGCTGTATCTCAGCGTATCGTTGTTCGCATCGCTGGCGGTGTAGGCGAAGCTGAGTGTCTGATTCTGCACAACCGATGTATCCCGCATTTTCAATACAAATGTAGGCTTCACATTCAGCATCTTCACCGTCACCGTCGCCAGTGCGGTATCTGTCAGCGATCCGTCACTCACAACCGCAATGATTGAATAACCTCCAAGTTGCGATGTCGTCGGCTTCCAGTTGAAGACACCAAGGGTTGTGATGGAGGCACCGACAGGGGGATTGACGAGGCTGAACGTCACGGCATCGTTGTTTGGATCCGTGGCGGTGTAGGTGAAACTGAGCGTCTGATTCTGTGCCACTGTAACGTTTCCCAACTTGGACACAAACGAGGGCTTACCATTGAGAACTGTTTCCAACTGGTAAAACATGTACACCGCGTTTGTGGAGAATGTGGAATTCTGAGGGGGGCCCGCCGCATACGGGTCCTTCCATGCGGCCGAGGTTTTGTATTCAACACCCGCTCTCGAATCCCATATCTTGAAGATGATATTTTCCCCTTCCGCAAAACCGTCTTTCATCGTCGTTTGATCATCATCTCCCCACATTGTGATAACCACACTTTCGGCTTGCGGGTTAATCGTGCTCTGAGCCTGCCATGTGCCATAGCCGCCACAAATGAGAGAATCGTTGCGCTGGAAAAATGCGCCCACGGCGTCGCCGCTTCTGAATGCCCGCGTCCCGATAGTGGGACGCATACCATTGTAGGCGGCGATGGTGCAGGTCCGTCCTGTCTTCGACCGAAATGCCCAGCTTGCCGGGGGTGCAAGGACGGTGTCCGTGATCAGCGTAAAACTCCAGATCGTCGAATCCTTCAGGCCCCCCGGATCAGTCGCAATGCATATCACATTCTCAGCATCTCCCGCAGTTCCACTGAACATACGTGAGAAGGTTGAATCCAGACCCGATTTTTCGGTGAGCCCGTTGACACGCCATGTGTACGCAAGTGCGTCACCATTTTGATCGCTCGCGCTCACACCAAACGTCACACTCTTGTTCATGATCGATTGAGCAATGACAGCAGGCGTTCGCGAGATGATCGTTGGCTTCAGATTCACTTTTGTGACGGTGATCGTGGCTCGCGCCGTATCGGTCCATCTTCCATCGCTCACCACAGCCGTAATTAGAAATGACCCCCATTGCTTGTACGATGGCGTCCACGTGAACATACCGGTCTTGGTGAGTGAAGAGCCCGAAGGTGCATTGACCAGAGAATATACGAGAGTATCGTTGTTGGAATCTGAAGCGCGGTACGTGAACGTGAAGTTTTGATTTGCCACGATGCTCGTATCGCGCAGCTTGAGGGTGAACTGAGGCTTGTGTTGCGGCATCGCTGAAGTCAACTGTATCGAAGTTGTCGGGCTGGCGACCCAGCCATCCTTGAACCCCTTCGCTTTGATCGTCCCGCCTGCATAGGCATTGAGGGAAATGGGGACATAATAGACGTCAGAAAGTGCTGTCGGCTCGCTCCCGTCCGTCGAATACCGGATCGTCACATCGGGTGACGAGCAGAACATCTTGATGCTCAATGGGGTCTGATTCGAAAAACTCGATGGAGCAATAACAGGTGCAGGGACCATGCTTCCCGGGGGACCATAGGTCCAGAGTGAGCCTGCCGCGTCATCGGAAAACACAGACCTGCTGCGGAGAGTGGTTGACACTGAATCAGCACCGCCTCCCATCGTTTTTGCGTCATCATTGATCCCGTCTCCGACACGACCATACAAGTCTCCGAGGACAATGAAATGACCGAACTCATGGAGTGCGATAGCTTGCACATCGACCGTTGATGTTCCGTTGCCGTTCGTGGTCCACGACATCTTTGAAGAAAACGTCATGTCGGTTTCAAGGATGTCTGCTCCGCGATGCCAGATCAGGACGCTTGCAGTGGCCCCGGGAAGGGGCTCACCCCACAACACTTCGTTGACACCATTGAAAGACGACGCAGTCGAGGTATGAGTCCCTCCATACTTAAGAGTCATGGCCGACCCCAACTTGTTCCATGTTGCGGCAGCGCTGTTGACCGCTGCAATGAGTCCGGTTGAATCAGGCGCATTCGGGTTGACAAAGTACTTGACGACCGGCTGGAGCCCCGGCCATCTCATCTGGCGGTACGAAAAGGAGACGAGGAAATTGAAGTCGTTGCTCTTCACTCCGTTCCCATTCGTCACGACCAGTGGACCGCTGCAAATCATTCCCTCACCCGGGACCACGCACACAATCTGGGTATCACTCCAGGCCGTGATCTCTCCCAGCGTGCCCCCCGTGGTGACATCATAGAATGTGACATTGCCGGATGACTGCGCAGTGAGGAAGTTCTTTCCTTTGATCGTCACTAGCGTCGAGGTCCCTGACGATGCCTTCGGAGGAGTGATCGATGAAATCACCGGCGCAGCATCCTGAAGTCCGGATTGGCGGGGAGTGCTGTTCATGGGGAGGGTGGATAACAATACTTTCTGCTCGAGCACTTCACGCAATGAAGCGTGAAGGGCAGGTGTTCGGATGATTTCTTCGACTGCTTGCGTGAGGGCATCGATCGAGACTACCATATTCTCGCAGTACGCGACCCCGTGACCGAACTCGATCTTCCCAAATTCTCCACTGACGAGGGCATTTCCCCCTTGCTGGAGAAGGACCATGCATTGCTCCCCCTCCTTGAACGTGGGGGACGGGATCGCTTCTTCGGTGATGTCTCCCACCGTGCCGCCGATAACGGTGAGCACGATATCCTGCCCGGATGTTTCCCCTTTGAGTGTGGACATCACGCGAAGTCCGACGTGGGTATAAATGTGTTTGCCGCGAGCATCTTCGATCCATTCGGATTGAAGTTTCCCAACACTTGCCGTGACGATGACCCCGGCATTCTGAATCGCCTCCTTGTAGGAAGAAATCCACTGCTGGGCGTGCAGCGAGGACATGAGGCTGAGAAAGAACGCACATGTCAAACTGAAGCGTTTCAGGATGGAAGTCGAGGTGTGGTTGTTACGCATAGGCTGCCTTCGTATTTCCTGTTCACAGGATCGATTGCGCCCCATGAAACGAATGAGGGGGTCGTTCAAAACATGACGATGCAGAACTGTTCACAACAGGGAACTCCCTGTTGCTCGCGAGTCCTGCGACAATGTTCACTTCAGCAGGAGCATTTTGCGGATTGCGATGTTGTTCCCTGCCCGGAGTTGATAGAAATAGATGCCGCTGGACATCGCCGATGCATCCCACCGTTCCGTGTAAATGCCGGGTTGGCGGCTCTCCTGCACCAGCGTGGCGACTTCTTTGCCAAGTACATCGAATATCTTGAGGGAGACGCTGGACGCCACAGGAAGCGCGAACGTGATGCTCGTCGATGGATTGAAGGGGTTCGGATAATTTTGCCCGAGCTCGAAATTCTGCGGGAGAGCGGTTTCTTCCCCCGCGATCGTCATAATCAGTGCCGCGTCCTTGCTGTACCTGAGCGCTCGTTGTTCCTGCGTGCCAAGGCCATCCACAACAGTCTGAACCTGAGGAATTCGTTCAGAGCCACGGGCCACGGACCAACATACCAGTGTGAGCGGCTCCTCGGCGATTGCGCCATCGATATTCTCTGTCGTTGGATCGTCTCCCCAGATCGTCACGAGCGCACTGCCATTGGAGACCCGGCCGCTGCCAGCGATGAGGCCAGACCTCGTTCTGACCGCGATCTCATCCCCCTCGCGCAGTTCGTCGCCGCGAACAACGAGAAGAGCATTTGAACCTGTGCTGGTTGAAGGTGGAGTGTAATGGATTGTGTTTCCGTTTGCGGCAAGCGAAGTGGTACCTCTTTTTGAGACTTGATCCGCCGGTGCCGGCCAGGCATTCTGAGAATAGGTGAACGTGACATCAGACCGCACATTGATCCAATACCCTTGGCCGGGCTTCGCTGTAAATAGAGTATTGAATCCCATACCCGCCCAGTAGACTTCTCCCGCATTATCCTTGACCACGACGCCTGCGTCTTGAAGAATGCCAAAAACAGAGTCTGCGCGCATCGGGCTATTACGTAAATAGCTGATCATGCTCCATCCTTTTGTGAGAGGGATCGGAGTCGACTGGGGGGCGACTTCTGGACCGGTCATGACAATCGTATCCGGTGCGTTCATGAAGAGCTGATACCCTGAACGATAATTCCACTTGCCGATTGTATTGATCCCCAACGCGGGCCAATATACCTGGCCGGCACCGTTCTTCATGACCAGTGGTTTCGTGTGAAGGTGAACCATCACTGAATCAATAGTTGAGTCCTTTGGCATGACATAGCTCGAGATCATGTTCCAGCCCGGGGGAAGCGCAACGCGATGGGTAACGGCTCCGCCACCTGCACTTATCGGCAGCTGCCGCCGAAAGGCACCGTTTGTTCGTGTTCCGGCATAGAGTACCTGGTTTTGAGAATCCAGATCCATCGACGTGATGTCCAGACCACGGATACCTTCGCTGAAATCGTTCCAGGTCGCTCCACCATCTGTGGACCGCACAATCACGCCCGTGTGGCATCCCGCATACATCAAGTCCGGGTTGGATTTGTCATTGACGATGCAGGTAAGTGATGTCAAACTCCGCACCATCGACCAGGTCTCCCCGGCATCCGTTGACCGACATATCTCGCCTGCACTCCCTGCGATGATGCGGTTCGGATGGGCTTTGTCGCTCACCAAAGCAACGACCCAACTGGTTGGCTGCGGATAGTTCGCGTCCATTGCTTTCCAGTGAGCCCCTTTGTCCGTGGTTTTCATTATTCGAACGTGTTGAGGAAAGAATTGAAGACCGCCAACGTAGATTATACTGTCGTTTACAGGGTCGGGCAACACTGCGTTCGCCACGCTGAGTGAATCCAGGATCGTCGATTGCTGCCAAGTGCGGCCATCATCGGAACTCCACCTTAATGCCATTCGCTTGACCGGCTCCGATTGAAAGACTCCTGCGCCTGCCAGGTACAGCGAACGAGTACAATTGATGTCGAAGCTTGCGATGGTTCGGTCAATTTCGTGCCACATGTATCCACCATCCGTGCTCTTCGTGACAACGTTCGCCCCCCCATTGTCGGATTGCAGGGTGTAGATCGTTGGCGATGTCCCTCCCGTGACTGCAATGTGATCTATGTTGTCAGCGGTGAGAAAATTTGGCAGTCGTTCCCACGTGAGCCCACCTTTACCGACTGGGGCTGTCGCGTTTGCTGTGCGCAATATGCCCGTACCAAACTTGGAGAGATACACAACCTGCGGATTATCCGGCACACATCGTATGGCTCTGATCTCAGCACTGTACAACCCTCCGTTCCCTGGATACCAATTCTGTCCAGCATTCTCCGATTTGAAGCACCCTTCGGCCGTTGCAGCGTAGAGCTTGTAGCCCTTCGCCGGGTGTATTATGATTTTTGAAACACTGCTCCCAAGTGCAACTGTACCGAGCACCGTCCAGGTTGAACCACCATCGGTGCTCCGTGTCACTCGCTCGCGATAATTATAGGCGTACACCACGGAAGAATTTGTAGGATCGAGCCCGATATCCCTCGCCGGTCTGCTCAACCAGCCTGCAACCTTCGGGTTCCATGATATCCCCCGATCGGTGCTCACAAACGTTACAGCATCCGTGGCCACATAGATCGTGGAAGGAGTTTGTGGATGGCACCGTACGTCGTACACCGTCGTCCCCTGGAACATGAGGAGGCTTGACCATGTGACACCATTGTTGGTTGTTTTGAGGAGCACTGGTTCGGCCGATCCGTCGCCATGGGACAGAGTCCCCCCCACGTAGACGATGTTCGAGTCCGAGGGGTCCACGGTAACAGCGTAGATAATTGTTTCTCCAATGAGCGAATTCGGATATCTTCGAAAGCTCCAGGCCTTGCCCCCGTCCGTGGATCTTGCGATGAACGGTTGCCTCCCCAATGTTGCGTCCAACTCGTTGACACCATAGCCAGCGATGGTGATCGCGCCTGATGCATCCACTCGCATTCGAGCAGGTGTATATGACCATCCAAACTCGCCGCGGAATTTGTGCCGCTCCCATGACTTGCCGCCATCTGTGCTTCTGGCGAAGAAGCAACAGTTGGTGTCCATGGAACGATCCTTGGGCCAAGCCCACACTGGCCCAGTTGGAAATCCCACAATTTCATTGGTGTCGCGTGGGTTATACACTAGAGATGCAAAGGCACAGTACCATCCGTCCGGGGTTTTGACCTCTGAGAACCATGTCCAAGTGGATCCATCGTCAGTAGATTTGTAGATCTGTGAAGGACCTGCGTTTGTTGCTGCCAACAGTGTACCGGTCTCGGGGAACCGTATCAGATCCGCCAGGCCAGCACCCGCCGGCCCGATCGGTTCCCAACCGGACGTAGACGAGGTTTGCCCGAGCGACGGCATGGCAACGAACAAGAAGAGAAGCGTGAAATGATGGACAGCTCTCGTTATTGCTTTCATACTTCCTGCCTTTCGAGAAGAAATGCGCGCATCCACTCCTACTGCGACAAAGGGGACGAAGGACTTCTGCCCAGTACCGCACGCAAAAACAGATAGAACATTGAATTAATAGGCGATGCGAATGGCAACACCCGGTCAAGATCTTGTTCGATTCCCGAACTCGAGGCAACGCATGAACAGGCCTCTGCACTGAGACACGCGTTCGTCTCGTCGAGGTCGATGACGTCGTCGGGCTTGAATCAATTATTGTTGTCCGCTTGTGATGAAGACCTGTCACTGATGGAATGCATGCGGAACAGCGCATCACATCGTCAGGGGACAGCTGCCGACAAGTGGACTATCGAATGTTCATCCTGGAAATTCCCTGTCTCAGAACCGGCTAGGCGGCCGGAGCACGGTGCACGATTGGATTGGAAAAAGTAAAAAACCCCGATGTCATTCGCAAGCGAGATTGCCTGGGACGTCACTCTTTTCCTGTTCGCCTCGCGAAGCGATACCGGCAGTTGGGGACCTCCAACGGAGCAGCCAGCCGAGGATCACCGTAGTCGACCGCATAGAAAAAAAAGGCGGCTGCATCGAGGGATGACAATCGGTGAGCCAGCCTTGAGTGAATCGCTACCCGCGCTAATTACTCAGAAACATCCTTCATAGATGGCAACCACTTCCTCGTGTGACAGCTTCTACTGATCCACCTTGAACAAGCGAGAATGACAAACCCTCCTTCGAAGGTGTCGTTGAGACGGATTCCGGGGATCAAGTGAAGAGAACAACGTGAAGAAAAACCATGAGGACAGGACTTCGCCGGCGACGGTCACCTTGAGCATGCCGGAGGCAGCCCGTAAGACCCATCAGGATTCATCGGATAATGGATAGCAATGCAGAAGGGTGAGGATTCTTGTGCACGCGACGCATCGTACATAGGAACGCCCGGGCAGGCGAGCGGCCCCAATGCCGACTCTCCCACCCAGACGTTGACTGCATGCAATTCAAAAGTTCAGGTAATACACCCAATAAGCAACGGGCACAAGGATCCCCGCCGCGACAAACCAGATCCCCCGCCCCAGGATCCCGTTGCGCCCCTTCAGAACAAACATCCCCGTGATCGCGATCAGGATCAACGACAACGCAAAGAAGTCAGAGATAAACGTCCAGACTCCCTTGGGGGCATTCAGATGAAGTTGATTCAACTCAAAGAGCACCGGACGGGGATGAACCTTGTCGACGAGGACCTGGCCGGTTGGAAGATCTACGGAGTACGTCTTCCCCTCTAAAAAAATCTGAAGGGTCTCGGCATCGGGCCTAAACGAGTTTCGCACTTCACGTTTGTCGATCGCAAGCTTCGTCAGCGTTTCTGCAAGAATTTCATCGCTCGCGGTTTTCGATGTCGGCTCGATCACGAGTAGTTGCTGCTCGCGCTCATAGTTCGGATTCCAGTCCGCCCTGTGATTGACCGCGATACCCGAGATGCTGTAGACCAGGGTCATTCCAACGAGAAAATATCCGACATCCCGGTGAAGAACGTTGTTCCAGCGTCTCCAGTTCATCGAACGATCGCACCCTCACCGTTGATCCGGATGACGGTTTTTGGACCCTTGACCGACTTGGGGTCGAATTCTTTCCCCTGTTCTTTCGCTGTCTCTTTCCCCTGTTCGATCAACTGCTCAACGGTGTAGACCTTCGCCGAGACAATCCCCTGCGCAAGTGCAGATTTCCCTTTCACATCCATCGGAAAGGTGATGACCCCGTCTTCGACTTTGAAGGTCATCGATTCGAATTCCTTGTCGCTCCCGATCTTGATCCAGCACCCTTTCATCTGGCATACATCGACAATTGCGCCTTCAACAAGGACCTTCTTGCCGTCGAATTTCTCTGGATTGGCCATGATGTCGGAGATTTTGGTTTTCTCTTTCAGTGTGATCTTCTTTCCAAATTTCTTCTCGCCTGCAAATCCAATAGTAAGGAGACACAGACTCAGGAGCAGTACTGACCAGATGTTTCTCATATGATTTTGCCTGTTTGTGAAGGTGAGGAATCGGTGAAATGGACGAACAATATCAGAAAATATCGAAGATTCCGCAAGAGCGTCTCCGGCGAAGAATGAACTCGATCGAAAGTGCCGCAATGCCGCTCCTGACGGAGCTCGATCGAGTCTCATGTCATGGTTAGTTACATCTCGCCCCTACGGGGCTGGCAGCCGGACATGTCAGGGTCCGAACCTGAGAGTTTGGTGAAGAACGACGGGGGGTCATCTGTTGATCGATGAAATTCCGCTCCTGACGGAGCTCGATCAAATGGCATGACATGGTCAACAACATTTCGCCCCTACGGGCCTGTAGGCTTGAAGGTGAGAGTCTTACGATCAAGGCCCACGGGCGCGCTCCGCAACGAGCGTTGCGGGCATGACCAAGCTTTGGCAAGCCTTTGCAGGCTCCGAAGGGGCGAGACCTGAGTGTTGTCTCGCGGTCAATGGCATTTCGCCACCACGGAGATAGAGGCCCGGTGCAGCACTCCGTTAGGAGTGCAATATCAATAACCAAATCTCTCCAATTCTCATTGAGCGCCGTAGGTGCGAAACTCTTTGACAGTACAAAACAAGAAAGGCCACTCAAGTGAGCGGCCCTTCGCATTTCAGTCAACTGCCCCCACTGTCTCGTCTCACGTCTTCTGTATCGTCCGGCCAGAAGTTGACAGAGTTGATTTAGTGTTCACGCTGCAAAGCGCATTTCAGGTGTCATCATTGCAAGACTCAAGTGTGGACGCTCGGTGTTGTAGATTCCGACTGCTTCCAAGACAGCTTCTCTCGCCT
>JAPLFQ010000004.1 GCA_026390595.1 Ignavibacteriales bacterium | reverse complement strand
ACAGTATACTGCCCTGATGTCACATCTGCAACCACGGCTTCTCTAAATGCGGAACTGTATTGACGAACTACCTTTTCCATGGTCCTGGCTCCTGTCGATCGGTAAATGATTACCTGTCAACTTTTTCCAGGACGATACAGTGTTCTGCTTGTCTACCGTCTCACGTTTCACGTTTTCCATCTCACCCTTCCGTTCCAACCGCGCAGCTCACTTCCAGATCTTCACCTCGAACGTCCCGGTCGACGTTGCGACTCCTCTGAACATTCCCGTCGAGTTAAACGGCATCGCGTAGTTCCCCTTTGCGTCCACTGCAATCAATCCGCCGTCATCGGCCTGGAGACGCTTGTAGATCATTTCGTCGGACGCCTGAGCCAGGGTCATTCCTTTGTATTCCATGAGCGCGGAAATATTGAACGCCACGGTGTTCCGGATGAACTTCTCACCCCATCCGGTGCAGGATATTGCACATGTCTTGTTGTTCGCATACGTCCCGTCGCCGATGAGCGGCGCGTCACCGATACGCCCGGGCATCTTTCCCGTCATACCCCCCGTTGACGTCGCGGCCGCGAGATTTCCATGGATATCAAGTGCGACACATCCGACCGTTCCGTGTTTTCCCTGCTCGATCCTCTTCTTGTACTGTTCGTATTGCCTTTTCCGCTCCGGCGTATCGAAGTAGTCGCCGGGAACAAGCTTGATTCCCATCGTCTGCGCAAACCGTTCCGCCCCTTCTCCCGCGAGCATGACGTGCGCCGTTTTCTCCATGACGAGCCGTGCCAGTGAAATCGGATGAGGGACATGCTGGATACCGGCGACGGACCCACACGAAAGATCGCGGCCGTCCATGATCGCTGCATCCATTTCATGCGTCCCATCGGCTGTGAAAACCGAACCGATGCCCGCGTTAAATTTCGGATCGGTTTCGAAGTAGTTGACCACCTTCTCCACCGCATCCAGGCTGGTTCCACCCTCCGCGAGAATTTCCTTCCCGATCTGGAGCGCGTGCGCCAGGGCCTTCTGATACGCTTGCTTTGCAGAGTCGGGCATGGACTGGCTGATCTTGCCGGCACCGCCATGAATGACAATTGTATATGTCTTTGACGCCGCTTCGTTCGACTTCGTTTGTGCGGGCATGAACATCGGAATAAAGAACAGGACTACGACACAGCAGCGGATGAGTTTCATTGAGACAATCCTCCTGAGAACACGAAAGGGCGTTATTGCATTGTTCCACAGTCAATGGTAATCATAGATTGTGTGAAAATAAACTTCACGCTGAGGGGGTGTGTCGACACTCATTGTCGAAATGAACATTTTCCAGTATACTGCATGGGTGGGAACGACTATCCGCCCCCGGCGGTTGGGGGAGGATGGGGAACCTGCTTTCGGGAATTTGAAACCTCTTGTTCACCCGGCAGTCAAAGAGAAACAACAGACGGTTACCAGGCCAATTTCAAGCGAGTGAAGAATCCATGGTATTATTGAGCAAGCGTTACAACCACAGCGCCCGTCGAGCGCTCTCGTTCCTCACTCTTCTCTGTTTTCTTTCCATTGGCCGGAGTCTCACCATAGCCCAGTCCAGCCTCACAGTGACAAAGAACGCAGGCGACGACATCCCCCAACTGCGCCGTGACCTTGTGAAATCAACACAGTTCATTGTAGATACAACCCTCAAGGGGCTGCAGCATCGCGTCGAAGCACTTATGAACTCAACGAGACTCACCGTCGCCGATGCTGGACAAAGGATCACCGGCCTTGCCGATTCACTCATCGTTTCAGCTCACGATTCCCTCGATACGTCACGGCAGGATTCGCTGCGAACAGTGAGCGCAGCACTTGTCGCGAACTTCGCTTCCCATGAATCGTCCACATGGCAACTCTTCACCGCGCGGCTGTCGGAAATCACCGGAGAGTTGGCCAAAACACGAAAAGCGTTCTCAGTCTGCCTGGATTGCGAGAATCGTTAAGATTTCAATGACCGACTCGCAGAATTCAAAGACTTTGCGGATAGTCTCATCTCAGAGTTTCACGAGACGGCGTCGTCGCAGATGGAAGAGCGCAGCGACCTCCTGACGGATGCTCTTGAAGCCGCGCGAGATTCCATTCGCGACTACCGCAACGCGCTGATCGATAACCGGCTCAGCGGCATCGAGATGTGGAGGTACGGAACCTCCCGGCTTGTTTTCTCCTCCGCCTTTGCGAATCACAGCTCCTACCGCGGACGCGACAATGGACTCCTGCAGCAGTCCATCGCCCCCTCGGTGGCGTATCGTCATTCTTCCGGACTCACGGTCCAGGCCTCTTCGTACTTCGTGAATGACGCAGGGAGCCGGTGGGATAATTTTCAGCTGACCGGCGGCTACGAGTTCAGACTGAGTGAGGTTGTTGGCGGTTCTCTCTCGTACGCACACTTCTGGTTCAACGACAGCAGCAAGACCGAACTCTCCGTGTTCACGGATAACGCGCAGGGAGGATTGTCGTTCGACTGGCCTGCCGTTTCCATCGCTGCACTCGGCAGCATGAATTTCGGTACCGCCTCGGAATTCACATTGATAACGTCAGTTTCCCATAACTTCGAGATCCCTCTCAGCCTCTACAACAGGATCACGATGAGTCCTTCCTTCTCGTGGGTGCTCGGCCAACAGAACAGCGAACTCACGACATTGCTTACGACAAAGGCAAAGGGAAAAAAGGTCGGTTCAGTAACCAACACACAGACCAAGTCGACAAGCACGTTCAGCGTGCTCGACTATGAGGTCTCGCTTCCAGCATCGATCGAATTAGGCTCGGTGACGCTCGCTCCTTCCGCAACGTACATCATTCCGCTCAATGTTGTCGATGCAAGCACGCGGAAGTCCTTTATCAATCTGGAGTTGAGCATCTCTCTGACGATACGGTAGAATTGGATCAGCTTTGTTTTTCGGACTGACGAAGGCGGTTAAAATGCAGTTGTTACCGGTTAGCGACGTTGCTGGCAACGTCACCAACCCATGTTGCCTGATATGAACATTTGTTGCCCGAGAGTTGACCTGCCCGCCAATCTTAATGGCGGGACTCTCGGACATGGGTCATCTTCGACAGTTTAACTGTCGAAGAACAATGGGTCTTCCGGTGTTCTCCTCCCTTGCCTTTCTTGATAACTGTCGTACATTGATTCACGCTTTCGCCTGACGAGAGCAAATTCTCCTCTTCCCGCGAACAGCCCCCAACAAGCGTAAACGAATTCGCAAATGCCAGAGTCCAGTCAACACGACGAATACCTGCTTGGTGTGAACCAACAGGAACTTGAGCGTCTCCAGTTCCAGCACAGCGTCTGGGGATCGGTCACGAGGAAATTCCTTGCCCGCCTGGGAGTTCAATCCGGATGTCGCTGCCTCGATGTCGGTGCGGGGCCTGGCCTGGTTTCCATCGACCTCCGGGAAATGGTCGGAGAGACCGGCGAAGTCACCGCCCTCGATCCGTCGGAATTCTATCTCGACTCGCTCAGGAAACAGGCGACCGCTCTTGGATGGACCAATGTCTCTTGCCTGCAGGGAACAGCCGAGCAGACTTCACTTCCTGCGGGCGCATATGATATTGTCTTCGTTCGCTGGGTTGTTGCGTTTGTGCCCGATGCCGAAAAATTTCTCACGCGGCTCTTTGCAACGCTTCGCCCCGGCGGCATCGTTGCCATACAGGACTACTACTACGAAGGTCTCTCGCTCTACCCCCGCGGCGGTCCATGGGATGGTATGCCGGACATCGTGCGCGCATACTACCGCTCGGGAGGCGGCGATGCCTATGTGACCGGAAAGATCCCGGAAATGTTCGCCAGGCATGGGCTGCGTCTGATTGATTTCACGCCCACCTGTCTTGCCGGCGGGCCGACCAGCGGTGTGATGGAGTGGGCTCATCGGTTCTTTTCACTCCACATCCCTCTGATGGCCGACAAAGGCATCATCTCACACGAGCAGGCCGATCACTTGCTGAAAGACTGGCAGGCCCACAGACAGAACCCGAACACGCTGTTCTTCTCGCCGCTGGTTGTGGATGTCGCGGGAAAGAGACCGGAATGATGAAGAGAACGCGCGTCTGAGCGCTTCGGAATGCATTCTTATCTGGAGTTTTTCACAAAAAATCCCGTCATTTATTCATCCGCGTATCTGTGCTCTGAGGGGGAGATTGATCTCCTGAATTTCGAAACATACACACGACCGGGAAGTGAGCACTCTATGACTCACCACCATCCCACCCTGTCGCCCGTCGAGAGAATGCGGACCACTTACAACCCCGGAGACCACAGCAATGAAACGCGCTGTACCATTCCTGCTCATACTCCTTCTGCCAACGATGATGCTCGCCCAATCACCTGGATTTGACTACACGCTGGGAATGTCCAAACCCTCGTCGCATCTGCTCGAAGTCGAGCTGAGCGCCAGGAATCTGCCGGCCGGTACGACGGGCATCGATTATCTGCTGCCTGTCTGGCGCACAGGGCGGTACGTGATATTCGATTTCGCCGGAGGCGTGCAGGAATTTTCTGCCACCGATGGTTCCGGCGCAACGCTTCGCTGGGCGAAAACCGATAAGTCGACGTGGCATGTCGAGAAAGGACGATCGACCGGCGTCACGATCCGCTACAAAGTGTACGCGAACGAAGCCGGTGAGCGAACACGGGGATTGAACGATGACCATGCGTTTGTCGATGCCTGTGCTGTGTTCATGTATGTCGAACGCTACCGCCATCTGCCGCTCACGGTGGCCGTGAAGCCTTACCAGGACTGGCACGTCACCTCAGGCCTCGAGTCTGATCCGCACGACGCTCTCAAATTGCTCGCACCAAACTATGATGTTCTCGCGGACTCTCCTATTGAGGTCGGACGACAGAAGGACTTCGCGTTTGATGTCGAAGGGAAGAAACATATCCTGATGATCTATGGCGAGGCACAATACAATGCCGAAACCATGGTTAAAGACCTGACGACGATCGTCAAAGCAAACAAGGAGTTCTGGGGCGACCTGCCATACAACAAGTATGTTTTTATGCTGCATATTACGTCGCGCGGCGGTGGCGGTACAGAGCACCTCAATTCGACGATCATGCAAACCAGTCCGGCCAGCTTCAGGACTCCGGCCGGCTATCAGGGCTTCCTCGGGCTGGTTTCGCACGAGTACTTCCACACGTGGAACGTGAAACAGCTCCGTCCAAAGGGTATTCTGCCGTACGACTTCATGCATGAGAACTACGTGAAGGAGCTCTGGATCGCGGAAGGCACAACATCATATTTCGACGGCTTACTGCTCGTCCGATGCGGCCTCCACCCTGCCGGATCTGTAGTGAATGGTCTCGGTGCGATAGTCCAGAATGACCGCCAGCGGCCCGGAAACAAGGTTCAGTCTCTCTCTGAATCCAGTTTCGACGCCTGGGTCAAGTTCTGGAAAGGCGGACAGCAGTCGTTCAATGCAGAAAGTGATTACTACGGCAAAGGCTCAAACGTCAGCATGCTGCTCGACCTCGAGATCCGCCAACGCTCGGACAACAAGCATTCTTTGGACGACGTCATGCGGGCACTCTATCGCCGTTTCCCGATCACCAGCAAGGGATATACCGTCGATGACCTTCAGAAGATCTCCGAAGAGTTGGCCGGCTCCAGCCTGAAAAGTTTCTTCGTCAACTATGTCCACGCGACAACGCCGCTCGATTGGGAAACTGCGCTGCGCTACGCTGGACTTGATCTCCAGGCGATGGATTCCGAGCGCAAACCCTGGCTCGGGGCGATGACATTTGACCAGGCGGGACGGACGATGATCCGCGGAATAATCACCGGCTCTCCTGCATACGATGCAGGGCTGGATATCGGAGACGAAATCCTTGCCATCAACAGCCGACGCGTCCGGAACAGCGATCTGCCGGACCGGGTCGCAGAATTCAAGCCGGGAGAGAAGGTGAAAGTGACGCTCTTCCGCGAGGATGCCCTGCGCGAATTCGATGTGACGCTTCGACTGCAGGACGTTCCGCCATATAAGGTCGTCAAGACAGCCAATCCGACGCCTTTACAGAAGTCGATCTATGAGTCGTGGCTGAAGACAAAGTGGGAATGAAGAGGCAGAAGGTAGAAGTCAGAATCCAGAAATTAGAAGAGTGAAATGTGAGAAGGGAGACGTGAGGCGACTGGTGTCTCGGGTTCCGTCTTCCGTCTAACTTCTCCCGTCTCACCAACTTTGAATTAGCCAGGTTCGCTCTGTTCACGGTTTACTGTTTACATCTTTCAGAGGACTACGATGAAAAAGATCCTCATTGTGCTGCTGGAGTACGGTTTCATCATCGCTGGCTTGATCGCTCTTGCTGCGTTCATAGGGGTTCCCCCGGGAAGCTCGATCACGTTGCAGCGGCAGCCTGCTCCATCGATTCCAAAGCTCACGCAAGGAACGGAGCCGTGGGACAAAGACCTGAAGCTCCCCACCCAAAGCGACAGGATTGTGCGCTATTCGATGGACGTCAAGCTCAACACCAGGACGAACATCATCTCGGGCACCGAGACGCTCGAATGGAAAAACACCACGGGCAGGCCGCAACAGGATTTTCCCTTTCACCTCTATCACAACGCGTGGAAAAACAATCGCAGCACATTCGCGAAGGAAAGCGGGTATCAGCTCGGACGCATCGGACCGGACCGTGACGATTACGGCTACACCAATGTAAAAAGCATCAAGGTCCTCGATGTAAAAGGAGAAACTGATATCACCGGCTCTTTCCATTACATCCAGCCTGATGACGGAAACACCGACGATCAAACCGTCTGCCAGGTCCACGCTGTAAAACCCGTCCCCAACGGCCAGTCTATCACATTCAAGATCGAATTCGAAACCAAGCAGCCGCTGCCGGTTTCGCGGACCGGAGCGATCCGGGACTACCACTTTGTTGCCCAGTGGTTTCCGAAAATCGGTGTCTGGTGGAACAACGCATGGAACTGCCACCAATTTCACGCCACGACGGAGTTCTTTGCCGACTACGGTGTGTACGACGTCAAGATCACCCTCCCCCAGGGGTATGTGATCGGCGCGACGGGCGGGCTTCCAAAGAACACTCAACAGAACAAGGACAACACGGCGACGTACAGTTTCCACCAGGAAGATGTGCATGATTTCGCGTGGGTGACATCGCCAGACCTGGTGCCGACCGTGCGGAAATTCCAGCACGTCAGCATTGAAGAAGGCGAGCGCTCCGACCGTCATCATCCTCTCAAGGAAGTCACCGTCATCCTCCTTACACAGCCGCAGCACAACAACATGATTGATCGGTACTTCACGGCGACATTCAATGCGCTCCGGTACTACGGCGAATGGTACGGCGAGTACCCTTACGACGCGATCACCGTGGTCGACCCGGCCATGGGCAGCGCTTCCGGAGGGATGGAGTATCCCACCCTCTTCACCGGTGGGGCGAATCGGTTCAGCCCGAAGGAATCATCGTCACCCGAAGGTGTCACCGTGCACGAATGCGGTCATCAGTGGTGGTACGGACTGATCGGAAACAACGAGTTCGAGGAGGCCTGGCTCGACGAGGGCTTCAACACGTACTCGACCGACCGCGTGATGAACACCGCCTGGCCCCCGTTCAACCCGTCACGGTTCTTTTTCGGCGGACGGGGAGCCGGCAACTATGTCGGCATCCCGTATGTCATGGACGAGATTCCGTCCCCCCGTCTGGGAGCCGGCGACAGCGAACTCCGCCGCTACGGCAAGAACGACCTGATGGCACGAAACGGCTGGGAATACTACCAGACGTATGGCCTGAATTCCTATACCAAACCAGCGCTGTCGCTCGTGACGCTCGAGCGGTACCTGGGGGAAGAGATGATGTACCGTGTGATGCGGACATATCATCATCGGTACCGTTTCAAGCATCCCACCAGCGAGGACTTCATCAAGATTGTGAACGATGTCAGCGGCAGGAACATGAGCTGGATCTTCGCAAACACATGGTTCAGTTCAGACATCTTCGACTACAGCATCGACCAGATCATCAACCGCCGGGTTCCTGCACCAACGGGCTTTTTCTCCATGAACGGAACGCCGTCGGATGCCCCCCGTCCTCCAAAAACCTACGAATGCGAAGTGGTCGTCAAACGTGAAGGCGACGCACGCGCCCCCGTCGATGTTCTCGTTGTGTTCAAGGACGGATCGCTGCGCCGCGAAGGATGGGATGGTCAATATCGATGGAAGAGATTCACCTACTACACCGATTCTCCCGTGAGCTATGCGATTGTCGATCCCGAGAACAAGCTTGCGATGGATGTCAACGGCAACAACAACAGCAAGGTAGTCCGCGAACCCGGCTATCGATCCTTGTCGGCCCGTAAATATACCTCCAAATGGATGTTCTGGGTGCAGACTTATCTGGAGTCGGCGGCCTTTTAGAGCTTACCACAAAGACACGAAGAGGGACAGGAGACAGTCATGAACATCAAGTCTTCATTCATGGAAGGCCTCAAGCTTGCATCGCGAACGAAGCGAATGATCCTGTTCGCATGGTTTCTCAACGTTTTCTTCGCGATGGTCCTCGCTCTTCCCGTGCTGAAACAGCTTGACGGCTATCTGCGTGACAGCGTCATGGACGAAAAGATCCTGAAGCAGCTGGACCCCGCCTGGGTAGACTCCTACCGCGTGGACATGGAAAAAAGTGAATACACACGGGCACTTGACCTTACCATCTTCGGATTCGCCCCGTTTCTGAATCAGCTCGAGATGCAGATGCAGGGGGGATTCGTCAGGTCGCTTGCGGGATTCCTGTACGACTTTTTCGTGCGCTGGCAGCTCAACCCGGGGCAGTTCTCCCTTCTCTTCTTTATCAGCCTGTTGTACGTGTGCGTGAATACGTTTCTGGCAGGAGGATTCGTGGGAATCTACTCGAAAGACTATCGCTCCTCCTTCCCTGAATTCCTTATGGACGGTGCCAGGTACTTCGGAAAATTCTTCCGCCTCGCTCTCGTGGCCCTTATCATCTATTACCTCTTCTTCGCTGTCGTCGTCGATTGGTTCAACAACAGCATCGCTGAATGGACTCAACGTGACGCCTCTGAATCGATCCCGTTTCTGTATTATATGATCCGGAATATCGTCGTGTTGCTCCTGATGTCGTTTCTTCTCATGGTGTTCGACTATGCGCGCATCCGAATGGTGGTCGACGACCGCACCAGCGCTCTCGGATCATCCATAGCTGGAGCTCGTTTTGCTGTTCCTCACCTGACCCGAACATACGGCCTCTACCTCCTTCTGACGGCCATCGGCATGCTTCTCATTCTCGTCTATGCCGTGCTCGAAAGGATTATCCCACAGGATTCCTACTGGCCTCTGGTGTTTCTGTTCGTCGTTCAACAGTTATATATGATCGCCCGGCTCTGGCTCAAGGCCACCTTCTATGCAAGCCAGGTTACGATGTACCGAACCGTCTCGCAGCAGGAACACCTGAAGAGCGTTTCTGCCGTTCCGTCGACGATCTAGCCTCATTTCAAATAGGTCATCGTGTGATTTTCAACGCACAGACGACTCGCCAAACGCGGGGGGACAAATTGCGCACGCAGAAAATCGCAGAGGAATGGAAATCGACAGTCTCTGCATTAGAAACCACGAAATCAAAGTACAATGTTTGCCTTTGGGTGCGGCACTAAAAGCGCGGTCGAAAACCTCAACCTTGCTACAAAGTCATCAAGACACTAAGAACATCTTCTGAATATTCTTCACTTTAAGGAACCTTCGTGACTTTGTGTCCTAGTGGTACCACTTTTCGACCGGGTCTCTAGTATCGTGTCTCTGAAGTTGTCTGAATAAGTCCCGTCAGGGACGAGATGTCTATGAATCGAAAAACGACGCATTTTCTGCGAACTCCGTCAGGAGTGACATTTCCACTTATTCAAAACACATGCGAGACGGAACACCCGTAGATCTTTTCATTACAGAGGAGCTCCAACAATGTCCAAAACAACATTTCTGAGCAGCGTCCGATTCACGGGCATCACAGTCCTGCTTCTGCTCTGCAGCACGGCGATACTGTTCGGGCAGCAGCCGTACTCGGTTGCCGGGCATTACAATAAGCACGAGTATATGGTCCCCATGCGGGATGGCGTAAAACTCTTCACGGCTGTGTACACGCCAAAGGACACGACCATCGACTATCCGATGCTGCTGAACCGCACTCCATACAGCTCGTCTCCGTATGGAGAGAACATCTATCCGCCGTTCGTCGGATCGCAGGCGGAGAAATTCTACCGTGACGGTTACATCATGGTGAGTCAGGATGTGCGCGGAAAGTACATGTCGGAGGGGGATTACCTGAATGTCCGTCCGTACATCGAGAACAAGAAGAGCAAACAGGACATCGACGAGAGCAGCGATACCTATGACACCGTCGAATGGCTGATCAAGCACGTTCCGCACAACAACGGCCGCGCGGGCATCTACGGTATTTCCTACCCGGGATTCTATTCGACCACTGGCACGATCGATGCGCATCCGGCGATGAAGGCTACGTCACCGCAGGCGCCCGTTTCGAAGTGGATGTCGGGGGACGACTTCTTCCACAACGGCGCGTTTCTGTTTCCTCACGCGTTCGACTTTTTTGCCTCCTTCGGCTGGCCGCGTCCCAAGCCAACGACCACCGATTCCCGCCCCTTCAATCACGGTATCACCGACGGATACAAGTTTTTCCTCGACATGGGACCGATTCCAAACGCGAACACCAAGTACCTCAAGGACAGCGTATCGTTCTGGAACGACATCATCAATCACGGGACGTGGGACGGTTTCTGGGAGGCACGCAACATTCTTCCCCACGTGAAGAACATCAAACCGGCAACGCTCGTAGTCGGTGGATGGTACGATTCAGAAAACCTTTACGGAGCCCTCAATTTGTACGCGTCGATCAACAAGCTCAATCCGAAAAACCAGAACCGGCTCGTCATGGGTCCCTGGTCGCACGGTCAGTGGGGATACGACTCGGGAGATTCTCTCGGGATGATCAAGTGGGGGGCGTCAACAGGAAAGTTCTTTGTGGACAGCGTTGTGTTCCCATACTTCAATTACTACCTCAAAGGAGTGGGAGAATTGAGTCTCGCAAAGGCGACGGTGTTTGAAACCGGGAACAATGTGTGGAGATTCCTGGACGCATGGCCTCCGCCAAACGCCGTGCCCACAAATCTCTACATGCTTGAAAAGGGGAAGCTCTCGTTCTCTGCTCCGAAGCAGCTTTCGAAGGGAAGCGAGTTCGACGAATATGTCAGCGACCCGGCCAAACCGGTGCCATACACCGCCGAGATCCGGCACTGGTACAATTCGGCATTTCCCGTGGAGGATCAACGGTTTGCGTGGACGCGTCCCGATGTGATGGTCTATGAGTCTGAAGTCCTGCAGGAAGACATGACCGTTGCCGGTCCGATTAACGCGAGCCTCTTCGTGTCCACCTCGGGCACAGATTCAGACTGGATCGTCAAGCTGATTGATGTATTGCCGGAAACTGTATCATTTGCCGGCCGCGGCGGCCCGAGGTTCGACCCGAATATGGCGAAACTGCGCGGTTATCAAATGATGGTGCGCGGTGATGTCATACGCGGAAAGTTTAGAAACAGTATGTCGAAGCCGGAGCCGTTTGTCCCGAATCAGGTCACCAAAGTGGAATACATTCTCAACGACATCTTCCACACGTTCAAAAAGGGGCACCGGATCATGGTGCAAATCCAAAGCTCCTGGTTCCCGATGATCGACCGGAACCCGCAGACGTTTGTAGACATCTACCACGCGAAAGAATCGGACTTCCAGAAGGCGACGCAAAGAGTCTATCACTCCCCCGCGTGGAGCACACATCTCACGCTGCCGATTCTGAAGTAAGCACCTGTCGCACGACACATGGCAGACCTGTCAGGTTTCTAATTGAGCTCTCAGCGAACCTGACAGGTCTACCCGGTTTCCATTTCCATTGAGACTCTCTCCTTTTTTTCCTACCTTGCATTATCTGACACGCACACCTCATCACCTGATCATTCGATTCACCCAAGAATCTTTATGGCTAAGTCTCAGAAAGTCTTTGTAACGGGCTCCACCGGTTTTATCGGCACGAAACTGGTCAATGCCCTGGTGAATCTCGGTCACACCGTGCACGCTCTTACCCGCGGTACAAGCAACAAAGACGGGCTCTCGCACGAGGGTATCAAGCTCATGACAGGCGACATTCAGGACAGAGCTTCGCTCCAAAAAGGGATGGAAGGGTGCACACAGGTGTATCACCTGGCCGCCTATGCAAAAAACTGGTCGCGCGATCCAGCGGTGTTCTACAAGCAAAACGTGGAAGGGATGCGAAACGTTTTTGCAGCAGCCAAAGCCGTAGGCGCTGAACGCGTTGTGTTCACTTCGACGATTGTCGCCTTCGGTCCGACGCCTCCCGGCGTCATCGGCCATGAAGACATGCCCCGCATCACCGATCGCTACTTCACCGAATACGAGGAGACGAAGTCCATCGCCGAAAAGGAGGCGTTACAGGAGGCCGCAAACGGGTTCCCGGTGGTGATCGTCAACCCGACGCGCGTCTACGGCCCGGGCAAACTGACGGAAGGAAACTCGGTCTCGCTGATGATTGATATGTACGACCGGGGAAAAGTCCCCGTGTTGCTTAATCGAGGCAAAGACATCGGCAATTACGTGCTCGTCGATGACCTCGTGCAGGGTCATATCCTTGCAATGGAGAAAGGAAGAATAGGCGAACGGTATATCCTCGGGGGCGAGAATGCATCGCTCAACGATATTTTCCGGTATGTCGACGAGGTCAGAGGTAAGAAGCGATTCCAGATGAATCTACCGCCGCGCATCGCGTATCTCTATGCGGGATTAGAAAAGAAAAAGGCCGAGTGGCTCGGTGTCTATCCCCAAATTACTCCCGGATGGGTTGAGACATTTCTCCAGCACTGGGCTTATACGACGGCGAAGGCAGAACGCGAGCTTGGCTACACGATCGTGCCGCTCAAAGAAGGAATCCGCATGACCTACGAGTGGCTGATGCAGTTGCGCCCATCCAAAGGAAGACGATGAACCAACCGAATCCGGCTGGCCGTTTTGCTGATTCGATTTCGTTGTCCGGACTCTTCACCGACGAGAGCAGGAAACCAACCATCATCCTCCTGCTGACACCGTTGCTTCTGACCACCTGGAAATACTACGGCACCAAAGCTTTCTACCTCAGTGACTTGACCTCCGTGTTCATTCTCTTCGGAGACCCGGAGCGGACCGCAGAACTCTACACCTTTTTCTCTGCCTTCATTCTCTTTGGCATCGTCCCTTTGTGTATCATCAAATTCGTGTTCAAGGAGAGGTTTGCATCATATGGCCTGCAATTGGGCGACTGGCGGTTCGGGCTGAAAGCTTTTGCGATCCTGGCGCCCGTCTTTATCCTGGCTTCTTACACCTCCATCAACAAGCCGGATTTTCTTGCTGAATATCCTCTTTTCAAAGGAGCAGGCTCGTCGCCGTCCATGTTCATGAGCCATGCGCTGTCGTATCTCTTTTTCTACATCGGCTGGGAGATCTATTTCCGCGGTTTCATGCAGTTCGGACTCAGGCAATCGCTTGGCGATTGGCAGTCGATTCTCGTTCAAACCGCTCTCTCTTGTATCGTTCATATCGGAAAGCCTTCAGGCGAGATCTATAGTTCCATCATCGGAGCGCTGGTGTGGGGAGTTCTGGCGTTCCGGACACGCTCGCTCCTGTTTATTATCCTGATTCACTGGCTCCTTGGCGTCTCTCTCGACTTTTTCATTTGCTACATGCGCTGACCGCCACCTCACTCCAACACACTGATGAAGAGCACCGCTCCATGACCGACAAGACGATAACAATCGCGAACCTCCCTCTGCGGGCAACCGACGGACTGATCCTGTTCACACTCGCCTTGTTCAGTCTCCTGGCGCTCCTGTTCAGCGGTCGCGTCGAAGGGTGGGCACTGCTGATTCTCAAAAACGTCGGCGTTGCGCTGGGTTATCTTCTTGTCGTCTATCTCTCGCAGCGAGCCAACACAAAATTCCTCCGCTTCTTTTTGCGCGTTGCCGCCATAACGCTGGCGTATGCGTATCTGTTCGGGGCGGTTGACAAGCTCCAGTTGATCCTTCATGGACGCTGGCTCGATGAATACGTACTCGACGGAGAGCAGTACATCTTTGGCGTGCAACCGACGCTGTGGTTGCAGCATTATACCACGCCTGCCCTTACGGAATGGATGATGTTTGCATATGTCTTCTATTTGCCAATGTATCCGGTTCTCTGTGGAATCATTTACTACGTGCGGGGCGACGTTGCGATGGAGGATTATTTCTTCACGCTGGGTTTCGCCAATATCCTCTGCGACATCGGTTTCATTCTCTTCCCTGTCGCCGGCCCGATAGCGACGATCGGCAATCTGTATACGGTCCCGCTCAATGGCTATGTGTTCACGTTTCTCGGCGAACTGATGCGTTCCAATGTTCACTACGTCGGCGGCACAATACCCAGTCCCCATGCCGCGGCTGCCACAATCATGTGGATCATGGCCTACCGTTATCATCGCCCCTCCTTTTACATACTCACACCCATTGTGTTGACCTTGTACGTTTCAACGTTCTATGCTCGCTATCACTATGTGACGGACGCGGTGGTTGGCGTCGCTGTGGCGTTCCTCGCTCTCGCCGTTGCGCCTCTGCTGATCAAGGGTTGGGACAAAATCGCAGTACGCCAGTCGGCCTGACCGGTTCTGTTGCACCGGCCGGGGAATTCCCCTGCCGTATTCGTGCTTGATTTTCCAGCGCAAATGATGTACTATTTTTTAGCTATTCAACCACGCGCCGACAGCCTCAGGCATTCATGAACTACCTCCAGCAGTTATTCCAGGTCATGGTCGACCCGGAATATACGACGATTACGCTGTACGATTCGCCGCGTCTGCGGGAGTCGTTCATGGTCGTGAGTACGTATGCTCTGTTTACATCGCTTGATGCATTCTTTTCGGGTTTCATTCAAACCGAGACGATCGGGGTTGGCTTGCTGTCGTTTTTGATCTCCGGACTTACCACGTACCTGTTTTGGGTTTTCCTTGCTTTGGTCTTCCATGCGACGGCGGATATGTTGGGAGGTCTCGGAGAATTTCCGCACGCCCTCGGTTTCGTTGGACTGGGGACCGCCCCCCTGGTCTTCACATCGTTCATTTCCATCATCCTGACTCTGTTGTCGGTCCTTGTTTTCCCCGACGACGACTCCCGGCTGCTGCCGAATATTTCAGTCGGCCTGACATTACTCGGCCTGGCATGGGGCGCACCCGGCGTCATCTGCTACTTTGGAATGAAGAACGCGGAAAAACTCCATCCCCTGAAAGCCTTTGCCGTCTCATTTGTTCTGACTGCTGCTCTCATTCTTCTGGTGTTGTACAAATCCGACATCATCTGAGCCACCGCGGTTTGACATGGGAAGTCTCATGACGCGGCCACAAATAATTCTGAGGTGATCGCATGAAACCTGGCCTATTCATTCTTCTCCTCCTCTCGTTTGCAGCCCTTTCCTGCCAGACGTCGCCGGAGGGGCCCTACGACCTTATTATCCAGAACGGCAAGATCATCGACGGAACGGGCAATCCGTGGTATCAGGCCGACATCGGGATCTATCGGGACAGGATCACGGCAATCGGAAAACTCGATCCTAAGCTTGCAAAACGCGTCATTGACGCCGCCGGCAAGATTGTTGCGCCGGGCTTCATCGATGCACTCGGGCAATCGGAGCATGTCATCCTCGTCGATAACCGGGCGATGAGCAAGATATCTCAAGGCGTCACGACAGAGATCAACGGAGAGGGGGAATCAGCGGCACCCCTCAACGACAAGGTTCTCAAAGAACTCAAGCCTTCCCTCGACAAGTATAATCTGACCGCCGATTGGACGGATTTCAACGGATACTTCGCACGTGTGGAGAAGAACAAGACAGCCATCAATCTTGCATCGTACGTCGGTGCGGCACAGGTGCGGGAGTACGTCATCGGATTCGAGAACCGTGAGCCTACCGTGCCCGAGATGGATCAAATGCGTCAACTCGTCCGCGAAGCCATGCAGCAGGGGGCTCTCGGTGTCAGCTCTGCGCTTGAGTACACACCGGCGATGTATGCAAAAACCCCGGAGCTGATCGAACTTGCAAAAGCGGCGGCGGAATTCGGCGGGATATACGTGACCCACATACGGAACGAACAGGAAAAGATTGTCGAAGCAGTCCTGGAAGCAGCCGATATCGGACGCGCAGCGAAGATCCCGGTGGAAATCTGGCACCTCAAGACGGCGGAAAAACCGAATTGGGGGAAGATGTCCGAGATCGTCCACATGATTCAGGACCACAGGAATAAAGGCCTGGATATGACGGCCGATGTCTATCCGTACATTGCGTTCGGCAATTCCCTCAGCGCGCCGCTCCCGGGATGGGTTCAGGAAGGGGGAACGCTGAAACTCCTGGAACGGCTGAAGGATCCGATGGTCCGCAAGCAGGTTAGGAAAGAGCTGGAGGCCAGCGGAAAGTCCCGCGGCATGGACTTCCAACTCATGATGATTTCGTATGTTGCCAACCCTGTGTTGAAGCAATGGGAAGGAAAACGATTCACCGAGGTCGCCGCGGCCTGGAAGAAAGACCCGATTGAAGCCATGTTCGATTTCATCATCGCAGACTCAGCCAGATCAAGCCGTGTTGTCTTTGCGATGACGGAGGAGGATTTGAGGATGGCGATGGGTCAGCCGTGGGTGAGCTTCTGCTCAGACGCCAGTGCCCGGGCGCTCGACGGACCGCTGTTCGAAGGAAGACCGCATCCGCGTGCGTACGGAAGCTTCCCGCGCATTCTTGCTCTCTATGTGCGTGAAAGCAAGGTTCTTTCGCTTGAGGATGCGATCCGGAAAATGACGTCGCTTCCCGCCCAGCGGGTCGGCATCAAGGACCGCGGCATTCTGAAGCAGGGGTTCTATGCAGATCTGGTGATGTTTGATCCGGAGACCGTCACCGACAAAGCGACGTTTGAGAATCCGCACCAATACTCCGAGGGGATGAGCCTTGTCGTCGTCAACGGCAAACCGGTCTGGGAAAACGGCAAATTCACGGGCAATCTCCCCGGCCGCGTTCTCCGCGGACCCGGCTACGCGCGTTAACCTGTGGTGCCACGCACCTTCACGGAAGAAGTCCGACTTCTTCCAGGTCTCCCCTGGGTAGAAGTCGGACTTCTCAATGGGTGCGTGGCACCTTCCATGAGAAACAAAAGCCGCACCGGACTCCCGATGCGGTGTGTCGTCCGGCCAGAAGTTGACAGAGTTGGTTAAGTGTTCATGCAGCATATTTCATCTCTGGCGTCATCATGGCCAGACTCAAGTGTGGACGCTTGGTGTTGTAGATCATTATTGCTTCCAGGGCGGCCTCTCGTGCCTGATCAATCGAGGCAAAGATTCTGTCCAGATAGAACTCTGATTTTAGGATGCCATTGATCCGCTCGGCTACAGCGTTTTCATAAGGGCACCCCGGAGCCGACATGCTGCTCTGGCCACCGTGAGATTTTAAGAACGCCCTGTACTCGGTGCTGCAATACTGCACTCCACGATCCGAGTGATGGATGAAGCAATCATTGCCTCTGATGTCCTTGAGAGCCACTGCAAGTGCTCGCAGTGGCCCAACCGCCTCCAGTGTCGGACCGACATCGACGCCGAGGATTTTTCGGCTGTAGAGATCACTCACAAGCGACAGATAGCAGAAGCCACGCTCCAAGTGCAGATACGTTTGATCTGCCACCAGAACCCGACCAGGACCATCTGCCTTGGTTCCTTTGAGCAGGTTCGGATAAACCGGCAGCGTATGACGGCTGTTCGTTGTTGGTACAAACCGCTTTCGAGGGTGAACCAACAACCGATGCCGTCGCAGCACCTCGAAGAAGCTATCTCGGCCAATGCCCAGTTCTCGAAGCATCGGCTGCAACTGATCATAGAGCTTTCGAGTGCCGATGCGTGGCATCTCGTGCCGAATCAAGCGTACCTGATGGATGATCCCCTCTTCATCCACTTGCTGCTTATGCTGGCGTCCGGCATACTGATAGACTGCCTGCCGAGAGATTCGAAGCATCTGACAGGCTTGGCTTACGTTTGCTTCTCGCCTCAGGAGCCGTCCGATAACGGCGTGTCGGTCTTTTTTTTAAGGCGTTGCCCTGTGCGTTCTTCCAGGACTTCGAGTGTTGCTTCCAAGGTCATGATTTTCAGCTGGGCATGAGCAAGTGCTTTCTCCAACGCCTGTTTCTCCTGCTCCAGCTTCAGAATGCGGTTGCGTTCATCGGGCATCTCGATCCTCACGATCCGTGTTTGAGAACCCGGTCCACCATATTGCTTCATCCATCGATAGATGATGGCAAAATGTACCTCGTGGATCCGAGAGGCTTCGAGCACAGTATACTGTCCCGACGTCACATCCGCAACTACGGCTTGCTTAAATGCTATACTGAAACGACGTTGTACCTTTTCCATCGCCCGGCTCCTGTTGGTAGGTAATTACTACCTGTCAACTTATTCCCGGACGAGACACGGCTTCACTATTCACGATTTACTGTTTACTCCCACCGCTTAACGCCTGTTACCCCTTCCTCCCTTTCAACACCCTTGACCAGTGAACAATCTGCCGCTTGACGTCATGCGGCGATGTGCTGCCGGCAGATTTCTTGTGCTCGACACTCTTCTGTGGATACAGGTAGTCAAGCATGTCCGGAGCAAACAGTTTCGAGAACGTTCGAAGTGTTTCGATGTCGAGATTGCCCAGATACATGCGATGGCCGAGACAATGGGAGACGATTTTGCCCGTTACTTCGTGCGCTTCCCTGAACGGCATTCCCTTACGAACGAGGTAATCTGCGATCTCCGTCGCTGTCAGGAAATCATTGCGGAGTTCCTCTTCCATCCGGTGTTTATCGAATGTTGAATGCACAAGCATCTGGGCAACGATCGCAAGGCACTGCTGTGTTGTATCGACCGCTTCGAACATCGGGAGCTTGTCTTCCTGCATGTCCCTGTTGTAGGCCAACGGGAGCGCCTTCATCACTGTCAGCAGATTCACGAGGGCTCCATAGACGCGCCCGGTCTTGCCGCGCACCAGCTCGGCCATATCTGGATTCTTCTTCTGCGGCATGATGCTGCTGCCGGTTGTGTAGGCATCACTGATATGGACAAAGCCGAACTCTTTTGTACTCCACAGAACAAGCTCCTCCGCCATACGGCTCAGATGCATCATGATAATGCTGCAGCAAGAGATGCATTCGATGAGATAATCCCTGTCACTCACGGCGTCCAGGCTGTTCTCAACAATGCCGTCAAAATGAAGTTTCTTTGCCACTTTCGCCCTGTCGATCGGGAACGAGGTTCCCGCCAGCGCGGCAGCGCCGAGCGGCGATCTGTTCACGCGGCGCAACGCGTCATGCAACCGCTCGTAGTCACGCTCGAGCATCCAGACATATGCAAGCAGATGATGCGACAACAGAACGGGTTGTGCCCGCTGCAGGTGAGTGTAGCCGGGCATGAGCACACCGAAATATTTCTCCGACTTGTAGAGGAGCACGCGTTGCAGCTGGATGATGAGCTTGTTTATCTTCTTGATCTCAGAGCGGAGAAACAACCGTTCGTCGAGCGCAACCTGGTCGTTGCGGCTCCGGCCAGTATGGAGCTTCCCTCCGAGGGGTCCGATCTTTTGAATGAGCCTCTGCTCGATCGCAAGATGTACGTCTTCATGTTCTGCCGTGAGCCGGAATTTGCCGGTTTCGATCTCTTTTTGAATCTGGTTCAGCGCCGTACGGATTCTTCTCGATTCCGATGCAGTGAGAATATGCGTTGCGCTCAGCATTTCAACGTGAGCAATGCTGCCGGCAATGTCTTCCCGGTACAAACGCTTGTCGAGATCGATGGAAGAAGAGAATTTCAATGCTACGTCAGACAGGGGTTCCGTAAACCGTCCACTCCAGAGTGCGCGATGAGCCATAAGAGGATTTCCGATCGTCGATTGTCGATTGTGGTAGGTTGATTCGTAGCTGTTAATTGGTGATTGGCAAGTTCGGGATGGGTGGTTGGTTGATTAGTGATTTGCCTGATTGACCAACTAACTAATTAACCACTTTACCATCTTCACACACCCAAAATACTCAAATTTCACCACCGTATCAATGGTGAGAATGCTCCCGATTCACTCAGTTATTGCCTCGGTTCGCCACTTCTTTGGCCGGCATATGTCCGGACAAATTGCTCGAGCCCCGCAACAACTTTTCCCGCGATCGCCTGCCGAAAACCGTCATCCAGCAGCTTCATTTCATCTTCCGGGTTCGATAGAAACGCCGTCTCGACGAGAACGTTGGGCAATTGCGTCGGAGCATTGAGCGAGAAATTGAAACTCCCTACCACACCGAATTGACCGAGTCCAAGTTCGAGCATTGCGCCATACATGAGCGTTGCCAGGGGCTGGTATCCAAGGTGACGGTAATACGCGCTCGTCCCGGCAATCGCTTCAGCGTCGGAGTTGTCTCCGATGGAGTTGCAATGGATCGAAACGAGGATCCGCGCTCCGGAATTCACAATCGCATCCGTCCGGTCGAGCATCGCAACGGCTGCATCATCAGTCCGCGTCATGACGACCTTCGCTCCCTTCGATTCGAGAAGAGAGCGTATGTAAGAAGCGATGGCCAGGTTCACATTCTTTTCCATCACGCCCGTCGATCCCGACGCACCCGAGTTGTCTCCCCCGTGCCCCGCGTCGACCGCGACGGTGAGCCCGGCAAGAACCGACTCCTGATTCGAAATTACGGGCGGCCTTCGGACGCGTATCCTGAGCGTAGAACCCTGGTCGTAGCCGACGTCATATCCCCAGTGTTGTCCGTATGCCAGCGCGATGGTGAGCCGATAATGGTCTGTAGAAACCTGGTCCCAACTGACACTCTTGATACCGGCTGCAGACTTGTGATGCGTAATCCAGTTTGTGTTCGACGTTGCTCCATACACATCGACGACGAGCGCGGCCGGATCGGTAAGCTGATCGGAAAGATATGGAAGGCGCTGGCTAAGCGAAAGGTTGATCACGTCCTCTGCATCGGTGCCGGTAACCGAAATAGAACCGGTGAGTGACTTGGGTTGCGGGGTTTCGAGCGGAAGCAGTTGGACAAAATCCTCGGGCAGCCATCCCGTCATCGCATCGGAGAGCCGGATTTTGTACTGACGTCCGACTTTGCCAACCACCTGCAAACGCACGCCGCTCTGTATGTAACCGAGCTTCGCTCCTCCGAGCCGGTCTTCGCCCAGGCCGGCATTCAGGAATGGTCTCCGTCCCGTTGCCACCGCCACCAGCGGAAGTTCCCGGGGCAGCATCGAAACCTTCCCTTTCGAGAACCCTTTTTCGCTTCCCCAGAAACTGCTTTTGAGTTTCACTCTGATCTGAACCTCTCTCGCCTGATCCATCTCCTTCACCTTGTATCGACCAATATAGATTCCCGATCCTACACTCGCGTCCTTTGATTCCGACTCGATCATCGGAACGCCGGACTCAACTCCCTCGACATCAAAGTACGCCTTGTAGCCGGGACTGCCCAGGAATTTCACTTCCAGAATATCGTCTTTTCCCAGCCAGAGATCCTGACGCGGCTCGACCGATTGGACATCGATGACCGCTGGCTCATGGGTTAACGGTTTCGGCGGCTCCTGCCGGAAGAAGAAGAAATCCTTCGAGAGGGAGTCGCCGTTCACTCCGTGCACCATAATGTGCAGTGTAGTGATGCCGTATGAAAGGTCAAGAAGCGATACGAACGCACCGCTGGGATACACCTTCACCGCCTTCCCGTTCACGAACGCCTTCGATGCCGGATTCGTGCATCCGGCGATTCGATGGCGCGGAGAGCTTGAGCGCGTGGTATCTCCGCCCGGGACTACTACGCGCAGAAACAGCGAGTCAATTTGGGAGTGATGGTCGGGGATAATGGGAGAAGCGATACCTGCAACTGAAATGAAAAGTGTCAGAAACACGCGCAGACTGGCCACTGTGAAAACCTCCTGGTATTCAAAGAGAAATGACAAGTGCTAATGAACCAAGATTTGGGTAGAGATTCAAGCAATGGGTCGGTGATTTACATCGGGCAGGAAGGGCAAATACTAGTCGCCGACGCAGGCATCGGTAACAACGAAGACGAAATGTTGCCAACCAAAACAAGTGAGAGTCATCCTGAGCAAAGTCCGCCGACCTGTTAGCCATCCGTCTGGTGGAAGGCGGACGAAGCGAAGGATCTGAATCACGTTGGCCTAAATGCGTTGGCTGCTCAATTGAACAGATGTTCGCTCACTTGCCTTGGAGCCATCTCAAAAATGTCACCCTAGCAATGATGTCATTCCCGCTCGTTTTAGGCGGGAATCCAGACGGCGCTGTCTGGACTCCCGACAAACGCATTCGGGAGTGACAGCCTGTTTTTGAGACCGGTTCTAGTCAGGCCAGAAGTCAAAACATTTCCTCAGGAAGACTTGCCGCGATACTGCCGCCGCACTTTGGCCGCGGCCTTCTTCACTTTACGTTTCAGTACTTGCTTTTTTGCCAGACCTTTGGGATTCACCTGGTAGAAGGTCTTTGCGGGAAGGCTGTAGATCTTTATGAATCCTTCGCTCGCCTTGTGATCGAAGGTGTCTTCGACTGTGTATGTAGCAAGCTTTGTGTCGTACAATGAGTTTGGTGACATTCGTCCGGAGATTTCGACATTGCCTTTGTAGAGTTTGAGTTTTACAACTCCGTTGACGGTCTTCTGCGTTTCATTCACAAATGCATCCATTGCAGAACGGAGAGGCGTGAACCAGAGGCCGTTATAGATCAATGTCGCGTAGTCCTGGGCCAGTTTTCCCATGTAGTGCGCCACTTCTTTGTCGAGCGTCAACCGCTCAAGTTCGCGGTGAGCAAAATGCAGCACAACGGCGGCTGGCGCTTCATACACTTCCCTCGACTTAATGCCGACCAGGCGGTTCTCAATCAGGTCAATCCGTCCGACACCGTTTGCACCGGCAATGTCATTGAGCGACTCGATGATCTCATATCCCGACATCTTCTTTTCATCGAGTGCAACGGGGACACCATGCCTGAACTCGATTGTGACATAGGTTGGCTTGTCGGGCGCGTCCTGTGGAGACACTGTGCGTTGATATGCGTCCGCCGGGGGCTCAACCATCGGATCTTCCAGAACACCGCATTCTATTGCAGTACCCCACACGTTTTCATCGATGGAGTAGGGGTTCTTCTTTGTTGCGGCTACGGGAATGCCATGTTTTTCGCAGTATGCGATTTCTTCTTCGCGTGATTTGAATTCCCAGTCACGAAGCGGCGCAAGAACTTTGAGATTCGGAGCAAGCGCAGCGATCGCCGCCTCGAAACGCACCTGGTCGTTTCCTTTGCCCGTGCAGCCATGCGCAACTGCCGTGCAGCGTTCCCGCTTCGCGACTTCAACCAGCGATTTCGCCAGCAGCGGACGCCCGATCGAAGTTGCCATGGGATACGTATGCTCGTACAGTGCCCCGGCCTTCAGCGACGGGAAAATGTATTCTTCGACAAATTCTTCCCGCAGGTCCTGGATGTAGACCTTTTTTGCGCCGGTCTTGTACGCCTTCTCTGAAACGCCCGTCAGTTCCTTCTTCTGACCAAGGTTCCCTGTCACGGTAATGATCTCAGCATCATATTTCTCCTGAAGCCATTTTACGATCACTGACGTGTCGAGGCCGCCGGAGTATGCCACAGCAATTCTTTGCTTCTTCATGTTCGTGTCTTTCGAAATACGTGGTTGGGTGAATCTCCTGTTTCATGAACTGCGTGCCGCTCCTGACGGAGCTCAATCATTTTCTTTCTTCAAACTACAAGCATTTCGTCCCTACGGGACTTCTCCAGGGAACCTCAACGAATGAACGGAATCATCTTAAGAATGTCGCCTGCTTCGTTTCTTTGCGATCCTTTGCGGCTTTGCGTGAGAAGCTTTTTCGTGAGCATCACGCGACTTCCGATTTCTTGGATGTCGTGAAGCCCCTGATCAGCTCCAATGTATCTTCGATGTTCGCAACGGATGCGGGGGTGATAAAGATCGTATTGTCTCCTGCAAGCGTTCCCAGGATGGCCGGGTGGCGCATGCCGTCTATGAGCTCCGCAACACCCTGCGCCCGGCCCGGCAGCGTCTTGATGACGATCATGGTTTCGTTGGATTCGATGCGCTCTATTTCATACCCGATGAGCGGCACAAGTCTCCGCTCTTCGCTTTCAATGTTGAGCACGTAACGGACCCGGTCTGCGCTGTGAACACGTGCGATGCCGAGTTCCTTCATGTCGCGCGACAAGGTTGCCTGCGTCACCGAATGACCAGCCTTTTCCAGCGCCTGACACAGCTCGTCCTGGTTCGAGATCATCTGTTGTCCGATGATTTGTTTAATCGCGAAATGTCTGCGTTGCTTGTTCATGTTCCCTCATAATCTGTTTCAGACAATTCAGTGCGTTGTTGTAGATGCCCACCTATTCATCATGCACCATCTGCGTTCCGATACCTTCGTCTGTGAAAATCTCGAGGAGCAGCGAATGCTTGATACGACCGTCGATGATATGAACCTTGTTTACTCCGGCATCCAGCGTGTCAAACGCAGAGGTGACTTTTGGAATCATACCGCCAAAGATTGCCCCATCCTGAATAAACTTGTCCGCTTGAGACTTGGTCAGCGTCGAAACAAGCTTGTCTTTCACGAGGATGCCTTCTGTGTCACTCAGGTAGACGAGCTTTTCGGCCTTGAGCGCGCTCGCCACCGCGCCGGCCGCAAGATCCGCGTTGATGTTGAACAATTGCCCGTTCTCCCCCATGCCTATCGGAGCTATCACGGGCATCATCGAGTTCTGCAGCAAGAGACCGAGGAACGGAAGGTTTACGTTCGTAATCTCACCGACAAGTCCCAAATCTGTCCCGTTTGCCACAAGCTTGCGGGCCCTCAGCAACATGTTGTCCACACCGCAGAGTCCTATCGCGTTACCGCCGTTCGTGTTGATCAGGTTCACGATCTCTTTGTTGACAAGTCCCGCCAGCACCATGAGCACCACCTCGATCATCTTCTCATCGGTGTATCGCTGACCGTCGACAAACGTTGTGTCCACGCCGAGTGCGCTCGCCGTTTGGGTGATCTCTTTCCCGCCGCCGTGAACAATGATGATATTGACGCCTATTTTCCGCAGGATCGTGACGTCCTTCGCGAACGTCTGCTTCAGCTTCTCGTCCGTCATCACCGCTCCGCCGTACTTGATCACAAACGTCTTTCCTTCATACGTTTGTATGTACGGCAGCGCTTCGATGAGCACTTCTTCTTTTCGCGTGGCGTCGATCATGACCGGTAGCTCGCATTAATGTGAACATATTCCTTCGTGAGATCGCACGTCCAGAAGCGTGCAAACTGGCTCCCCTGGTTCAGGTCAACAACGATGATGACTGAATCTTTCAGAAGCAGTTCCTTTGCTTTTTCCTCATCCAGAACGATTTCGTAGTTCTTCTTGAGAACGGGAAGTTCACCGAACGAAATCTCGACGTTATCCGGGTTGAAATCGACTCCAGAGTAACCGACCGCGGCCAGGATCCGGCCCCAGTTGGCATCGGCACCGTGGATCGCGGTTTTGACGAGATTTGAGTTCGCAACCGCTTTCGCCGCTTGCGCCGCTTCGTCCTCTGACCTCGCTCCTTTTACCATAATTTCTACGAGCTTGGTCGCCCCTTCGCCGTCCTTCGCAATCATCTTTGCCAGCTTGATCAGCACGTATTCCAGGGCTGCGCCGAAGAGTTGAAACTCCTCTGAGTGCTCCGTCAACGGCACGTTGCCGGCCAGCCCATTCGCCATGACGAGCACCATATCGTTCGTGCTCATATCACCGTCCACCGTGATGCGATTGAACGAGCGGTTATTGGCGGCCCGAAGCGCCTTCGACAATAAATCCTGCGAAATCGCGACATCGGTGGTAATGAACGCGAGCATGGTTGCCATGTTCGGCGCAATCATGCCCGATCCTTTTGCAGTCCCTCCAATTGTCACGACCTTTTTCCCAAGCGTGAAATGGACTGCGGCTTCCTTCGGGAATGTGTCCGTGGTCATGATCGCCTCGGCAGCATCGCCGTTACCGTTCGTGCTCAATTTCGCTGCCAGTTCAGGGATGGCCGGCAGAACCTTTTCCATCGGCATATACTGACCTATGACGCCGGTGGAAGACACCATCACCTGTTCCTCGGGCACATTCAGCGCTCTTGCCGTGGCTTTCACCATGTCCCACGTGTCATTCAAACCTCGTTCTCCTGTACACGCATTGGCGTTACCGCTGTTGACGACCACCGCCGAGCACACTGTGGAGCGCTTGAGCTGGATCTTGTCTACCAGCACGCATGCGGCCTGAGTCTTGTTGAGCGTAAATACTCCTGCCGATATGGCGGGCACTTCGGACACGATCATCGCGATGTCCTTCTTGACCTTCCGTATGCCGCAATACATACCTGCCGCCCGGAAACCTTTCGGAGCAGTTACGCCCCCCTGGCAATCATCCATAGAAATTGTTATCACGAGAGAAGTCCCTCCGTCTCATTGATTCCAAACATTAAATTCATATTCTGAACCGCCTGTCCCGCGGCTCCCTTGATAAGATTGTCGATTACTGAGAGGATAATAAGCTGATTGTTATCAGTGTAGACCCTGAAGCCGATGTCCACAAAGTTTGTATGGTTGACATTCCTTATCTCCGGTATCGCCGTCTCGGAGATCCGGATGAACGGCTCGCGGCCGTAATGCTTCTGAAACGCGGCCATGACATCAGACTGTGTGACGTTCTTCGCAAGCGGAGCATAGATGCTTGTGTAAATGCCGCGCGTAATCGGGAGGAGATGCGGAACGAACGTGAGCGACACCGATGTGCCGCTGATTTCCTCGAGCGTGGTCTTGATTTCCGGGATATGCTGATGCACGCCGACCTTGTATGCTTTCACCGATTCATTGACTTCTGTGAATGAAAGATCGGCACTCGCGCTGCGCCCCGCTCCGGACACTCCCGACAGGGAGCTGATGGTGATACCGTGAGACTGCACGATCCCTTCTTTTAAGATCGGCGCCAGCGGCAGGATCGCGCTCGTGGCGTAGCAGCCGGGATTAGCAATCAGGGAAGCCGATATGATGTGCTCACGGTTCCACTCCGGAAGTCCGAATACCGCTTGATGCAGAATGTTTTTTGCCTTATGTTCATGGTTGTAGAACTTCTCGTACAGAGAAACATCCTTGAGGCGGAAATCGCCGCCGAAATCGATCACTTTCTTTCCGCGCCCCAAAAGTTCGGGGACAAGGTTCATCGCTTCTCCCGACGGCAGTGCAATAAACACGATGTCGCTCGTGCTGGCTGCATCAACAGAGTACGGCTCATACACCGAATCCACTCTGCTCCCAAACCACGGGTAGAGATCTGTGACTCGTTTGCCAACCGAGCTGTTTGCGAAGAGTTTTTCAATCCTCACCTGCTTGTGTCGCAGCAGGATCTTCATCAGTTCTGCGCCGGAGTATCCTGAGGCGCCAATAATTGATGCCGAAATCGTCGTTGCCACTTTGATCCATCCAGATTAATGATGGATAAATATACAAGTGTTTGCATAAATATGCAAGGCATTTGTGTGGTAATATGGAGTTTTTGATTCCACATGGAATATTTTGGGGATGCAGATGCTATAGGGCGGATTGTACCTGATACTCAAGAAGGGATGACCAAACATGGGCTTCACGTGCGGAATCGTAGGACTTCCGAACGTCGGAAAGTCAACATTGTTCAACGCGATCACCTCAGCAGACGCAGCAGTCGCTAACTATCCCTTCTGCACAATCGATCCGAACGTCGGCATTGTCCCGGTCCCCGATCGCCGCCTCGACAGACTTACTGAAATCTACAAACCCGCAAAGACCGTCCCCACAACACTTGAATTTCTTGATATCGCCGGACTTGTCCGGGGCGCCAGCAAAGGAGAAGGCCTCGGCAACCAGTTTCTTTCCCACATCGGCAGTGTCGATTCCATCGCCCATGTTGTCCGCTGTTTCGACGACACCAATGTTATTCACGTCGACGGTTCAGTAAATCCAAAGCGGGACATCGAGATCGTTGAGACCGAACTCATCCTGAAAGACATCGAAACAATAGACCGGAAGCGCACCGAAGCTGAGAAGCGCGCAAAATCAGGTGATAAACATGCCCGGGACGAGGTTGCATTCTATCCCCGCGTCCGCGACCATTTGTCCGCTGGCCGGCTCGCCCGATATTTCTCGACAACACACGACGACGAAAATCTCTGGCTCCGAGACCTCCATCTCCTCACGAACAAGCCCGTCATGTACATCTGCAACGTCCACGAGAGACATTCTTCAACAGAAAGCGACTATGTGGCACAGGTGCGCGCCGTTGCAGCGAAAGAATCCGCTAAAGTCGTTCTCATCAGCGCTGAGGTTGAGGCAGAGATTGCCGACCTGCCCGAAGCAGAACGAGCTCCATTCCTGCAAGAGCTTGGAATGAAGGAATCGGGATTGAACCAGCTTATCCGCGAAGGATACGACCTTCTCCGGCTGATCACGTTCTTCACGGTCAACCCCAAAGAGCTGCACGCATGGACGATCCCGAACGGGACGCATGCCGCTGCCGCTGCAGGAGTCATTCACACTGATTTCGAGAAGGGGTTTATTCGGGCGGAGATTTTGAAGTATTCAGATCTTGATCGCACCGGGTCAGAACACGCTCTCAAGGAGGCAGGCTTGCTTCATGTTCACGGAAGGGATTACGCTGTCGAAGACGGGGATGTGATGTTTGTGAGGTTTAATCTGTAGCAAGAAAGCGCTTCGGAATTGTCGATGGTTCGACACTTCGCTGCGCTCAGTGCATGCTTCGCTCACCACAAGTTTGCGATTGCCGAGTGTCGATTCCGTCTACCGTCTTACGTCTACCGTCTCACTTCTTACGTTTAAGCCCCGCATTGGTTCCGAAATGAATTTCGGATTACACTCCCGTCTAACGTTTGACGTCTTACGTTTTACCGCTTGGGACTTTTCTTGATGCCGCCTTCATCTTTATCTCCTTCCGCGCCTTCTTCTTCGCCTTTTCTTCCACCAGATCACCATACAATTCCGGCCGCCGCGACGCCGTCACTGCGAGTGTGCGATCCTGCTTCTCGTTGAAATAGAAAGGCGTAATCCGTTTGGCGCTCAGGTCCAGGTCATATGTCAACAGACCGATACGCCGCCCCATGTCGGCGAGCACAAGTCCATCCCGCCCTATCACGCTGCTCCGTCCGATCATCTTGCCTGGCATCCACTCTCCTTCGGGATAACCATAGCATGATGAAACAACCGGAAGTCCCGTGTCCACTGCACGCGCACGATAGCGGATCTCCCAGTCCACTTCCCCCCAGCTCCCCTGCACATGGGGGAACAACAGGAGATCGGCTCCCCTCAGCATGAACACCTGGGCGACTTCGGGATACTCGATGTCCATGCAGGTCATAATGCCGACGGATGCGCAGTCGAGTTTGTATACCGTGAGATCATTTCCCGGCCTGATCCCGATTCCCTGCTCCGGCATTGTAGGATGCGCTTTCTGGTAGCATCCAATGATTGTGCCGGTCCTGTTGAAGAGAACCACCCAGCTTGAGAGCACCCCCTTGTATGTACCTAACATCGGCAAGGCCACGTTCATCTTGAATTTTGCTGCGCGTCTGGCAACCGCCTTTGTAAATGCTCCCGGAATGGGGTCGGGGACATACTCCTTCTTGTCCTCAGACCACGTCCTGTGGTGCAGATTGGCGTACTCACCGAAGAGAACAAGATCCGATTTTCGCTTGCCTGCGAGCTCCAGCATCTCAAGGATTTGTGCCAGGTTCTTCTTCTGCTTCTCTTCAAATGAAGCACCATCAATGACGGTTGGAAGCTGAGCGGCACCGATGCGAACTATTGATTTCATAGACCGGAACCCTCCTTCGATCGTGACTGACCCCTCGTAAGGTAAAGAATGGCAAAGCCCAGCAACAGACTCATCACGCCGGCAACAACATTGAGCGATGATGATGCAATCAACGTTGACGGCGCAAAAACGCACGCAATCATGATCAAGCCCATGATCACACAGATTTTGCCAATGAGGACGTATGCCCCGAGGCCAACTGGTTTGAGATGGGCCGATTCCCGATGAGCCGGCGTTTGCAGATCCTTTTCCAGGGCAATCAATCCGGCATGACGAGGGTCGTCAGGATTGAACCAAAATGCTGATCCGAAGAAGACAACCGATGCCGCAATCGATTCACTCAGCATGTTTCTGGCAAAGGCCTGATCGCTCCAGAGACCAAGCGCCATGAGAGTCAGCGCAAGGATGATCGCGGCACTGCACGACGCCATCCCAGACCACCACGGAGTGCGTCTGTACAAAATCCCGAGGAACACTGGCATCATGAACGCCGCGGTGAGGGAATAAAATTGCAGAGCAAACTGAAACGCTCCGCCAAACTTTGGAATATAGAATGCCACCCAGATGCCGAGTACGCCAACGATGAACATCGATGAGCGTGCAACCCGCAGCTGATTTCTTTCCGTAGGCACTTTCTTGCCCCATCGTTTGCTCAGCGGGACGTACATGTCCCTCGTGACTGTAGCCGAGAGCCAGTTGAATGTGTCACCCGATTGTCCAAGGGTCGCAGAAAGAATGGCAGACACGACGAACCCGATGAGTCCATGCGGCAGAAGCATCAGCACGAGGCTGACAAACGATGCCTCCGCAGGAACTGCGAGTGACGGCCAGAGTCTCCCCATGTCCGGAAAGATGATCCTGGCTGCCATCACAGGGAGAATCCACAGGAGTGGACCGACAACGGAAAGCACAGCGCAAAGCATGGCCATCTTCTTTGTGTCGCGCTCGTCGGCGACGCTGCTGTATCGTTGAACCAGCGCCCACCCCACATTGTATCCCAACATCACGTTGAGGAAATACGCGAGAAGGAACAGGGGCTTTGCCGTATCCCCGCTCAGTCTTAGAAAACCATCAGGGGCTTCAGCGATCAATCTCTTCACTCCGCCCATAAATCCCTGACCCTCTCCCAGGTAGAAGAACGCAACCGGGAAGATGATGAATGTCATGATCGTGACGATGATCGCCTGCACAGAATCGGAAATAACCGCAGCCCAGAGTCCGCCGATGACCGAATAGACAACCATGACCGTACCGACAAGAACAATCGAAAGTTGAAAGCCGCTAAGAGTCACAAATCCCAGATCGAAAATCCGCTCATTGAACCCGAGCGCCGTCGAGATAAAGATGCAGAGAATGTAGAGACCCTGGCCGATGCCGACGATGTTCGGTATGATTGCGGTAACGGAATAGAAATAGGTAGTTGAAGGCGAGTAACGGCGCGTCAGAAAGCTCAGAGGTGATGCAAGCCGTGCCCGCCGCCAGAGCCTGCCGAAGAAGAAGTAGCCGAGCAGGTACGCCCAGAGAGCAGATGTGAAAATCAGTGCAGCCCCAATTCCGTTCAAGTACGCGAAGCCGGCTGCCGCGACAAACATAAACGCAGAATATCCCGCAACCCAGTTTGACAGTCCGGCGATGACCCACGGAATCTGCCCCCCTCCTTTGAAGTATTCCTCTGTGTTCTTGTTCTGTTTTGCAGCATAGATGCCGACCCAGATGATGACGACAAAATGCAGGGTTATCAGTACATAGTCGAGAAGGTTAACGGTATTGAAAACAGGCATAGAGGACTATCCCATGAGTTCTGCAGCTGGCCAATATCCGGCGCCCTTTGAGGCCCGGCACGGAAAGAGAACATCCCGAAGATCACGATAAGCGGTGAACACCCCTTTTTTTTCCCTCTTCACATACCCCTCGTAGTACTTTCCCTTCACACCCTTCAGGAACTGCTCAACATGTATTGCAGGGACAGCGTTGACTGTGCAACCGCCAAATCCGGCTCCTGTCAGACGCGCGCCGAGAGCGCCATGGTCCCTTGCGACGGAAACAAGGGCTTCCAGCTCAGGACAACTGATCTCGTAGTCGTCCCGGCAGCTGGCGTGCGATTGATTCATCAGTGATCCAATTTCTGCCGGGTTTCCTTCCTGCAACGCGTGCACCATCAAATGCACCCGCTCTGCCTCTGACACCACATGGCGATATCGATTCCAGACGCGAAAACCCTTTGGGGGCTCTTTGAACGTGCTCCCGTCCTGCAGCGTACAGAGTTCTTTCTCAATGCTCTCAGGCGTCTTGCCAAGCCGTTGCGCAATTTCATTGAGTGAGAGCGGGCGTTCGCCGATCACTGCCAAAGCCCATCCATTCACGACTGCCCTCTCTATGCCAAGCCGTTCTGCAGAGAGGTCGGCAAGCCGGAGTGGTGAAATCTTTGTTCCCGTATTCTCTCTAACGGCTTTTGTTAGAAGTGCCGTGGCCATCCTGCATTCGATCACCCGCCGGTTATACTCATAGCGAACGCTTTCGCTCTTCGGCGCACGAATCAAGCTGTTGCAGACCACGAAGACCATGTTTTCCGGAAGAGGGATGGACTCTGTTCTCAGAGGAAAGAAATCGATTTTCAACGCTGTTCCTGTCTCCGCCAACAACGAGACTGCCTGGTCCATGCCGCCCCCCTCACTGCCGACATAGCGTTCGGCGCGGGCAAGCAGGTCTGCAAGTACAGGTGCCTCAACCTTCGTGTTGTTCGCCGCAAGGAACGCCAGTGCGGATGCCACAACCAGCGCCGACGATGAAGACAAGCCCGCAGACTCCGGAATTGTCCCACCGACAATGGCATCGAAACCATGTGCATGCTTCGGATCGACCCAACCGGCTTCGAGAATCCCGTGTACGGCGGCCTTCACGTAGTTTCCCCAGTCCCCCTGCGGATACGGGGAGAGGGGCAATGCTGCATTGAAGGTTTTTATTTCGAAGGAGGGGTCTTCGTTCCGCAGCTGAACGGTCAGGCCCGGTGCAGCAGCAACGACAAAGACAAAATCCCGATCGATGGCCATCGGAAGCACGGGATAGCCGTTGTAGTCGGTGTGTTCGCCGATGAGGTTTACGCGGCCTGGTGCGCGGACAATGTATTGCGGCGTACCAGAACAATGAGTCCCGAATAGCCTGGTGAGGCGATCATAGCGGGCATGGTGTGCGGCAAGCTCTCCGGGAGGGCAGTTGTACAGTGCAAGCAAGACATCCGGGGATGGGTGTTGCAGAGGACGCACGAAAGTATTCGCGTTCGTTGTGATGGGATGACCGTGTCCGCCATTGTTTGGGCGGAAGGGACGCTACCACTCCATTGTGGCGAAGTGCTTCGCCAGATACTCCCGTGTGATCGGAATATCTTCCTTGTACGTCAAATCGGGCACGTGTTCTTTCAGGGGGAGCGTTATCAGTGACCGTGGATTCGCTTTGACCATGTTCGTCACAGCCGTGACGAGTTCCTTTTCCTGGCGGACAGGGTTTTCGGGACAGTCCCGTAATGGCCCGAACATCATGGAATAGTTCAGCCGGAAAATATTCATGCTGACACGGAGGGTTCCGTCGCTCGAGCGAAGGCTGTCGAGCTCTTCGATGTTCGGCTTCTCAACGATCTCCAGCAAAAATCCCTCCGCATCCTTTTTCGTGATGCCGAATTGAGCGATCCTTGTTTGATCGAACTCGAGGCCCGACCGGTCATAATCGATGAGTGCGTTGGGCGCGGCGGACTCAAGGAGCATTGTAAAAGAGCGAACGGTATAGAGGTTGTCACTGTTGCAGACGATGAAGTCTCCCCCTTCCCAATCGGGCCGGCTCAAGAGCGCTTGTGTCAGAGCATCCGATGTCCCGATAGGTTTCTTCCTGCCTGGAGGGATTCGCTGGATGGCATACGAAATACGCAGCCCATGGAAATCGTTCTCACGGTCCCTGGAACCGTAGTACCGGCGCAATTCGGAATCGTGCTCGGCAATGACGATCACGATGTCCTGAAGCCCGGCGTGCTTCATGTTGTTCAACAGGTAATCGAGAAACGGACGTCCTCCCTCGCCGACCGCGATCATACCTTTTGTCCGCTCCGCCGCCTGCCGGACGAGCTCCGCGTCCAGGCGAGGATCCACCGATGAGTTTTTCATCCTTGAGGAGATGCCGCCAGCCAGAATCACCGCGCGTTTGTCGCCCCTGCTCATGTGTTATATTCCCCTGCGTTTCGCTGCAGCGTATTCGGCCGCGTACGCTGCTCCATCGAAGCCTTCTTCCGCCGGGACTTCCGAGAGATAAATCCTGCCGCCATGCTGCCGGGACAGTTTTGCTGCTATCAGGATTTTTGCCGCCTCCAGCGGTGCTTCCAGAGAGAAGGAAACATCTTTCTTGTTCACAATATCTATGAAGTTCTGCAGGAAGGGCTCATAAATCCGTGTCGGATCGACTCGCATCGTGTGCATACCGGTCGTTGAGTAAAGACACATCGACCATTCATGAAATGGCTGCTGAAGCTGAAGCAACAGAACAAATCCGTTATGGTAGGTTACAGCGATAACCGATGATTTGTTCTCCGCTACATAGTCAACGTAGTTGGCCCCGGTGCCAACCATCCCCTGCGCCAGTTCTGTCGTGTGAATGCCGTAGCTGAAAAAGTCTCCCGGCCCGGTTGCAATCGCTGTCGATACTTCTCCAACCCGATCAGCCTGTGAACGGAGCATGCCGATCTCCTGGGCAAAACGAAGGGCGGAGCCTCCGTACACGGGTGTGCCGTGCGTGACCTGGAGCTCGAGCAGCGTATAGATGTCTCGCACTTTCCCCACGATCGGCTTGTCGATCAGCACCGGCTTCCCGGCTACGATAAACGGGTACGCACGGTCGACGTGTTTATCCCAATTCACGCCGTGAACCATGACTGCATCGACATGGTCGATCATGTCTTCAAGCCGCTTGCAGACGTTGGGAATGTCATTTTCTTTCGCGAACCGTTCGTCGTACCCCTCCGGCCACACATCGCGTCCGTCCCACAGTGCGTTGACTTTCACACCGGGCATGGCGTTGAGGATTTTTGTAAAGGTCTTCGGATGAGACGTGTCGAGATCAACCAGGCCGATGCGAATCATGTGAGAATCCTTTACGAGGTTTTCCGGGACAAGAATTTTGTCTTCACAAGATCATATTGCGTAGCGAGAACAACCCCCACCAGGACGAGGACCGACCCTGTGATTTCAGTGGGTGACATGCTTTCACCGAACCATAGTATCCCCGAGGCAACAGCGATCACAGGTATTACATATCCAACCATGGAAAGCACAACGATATCCACACGCACAAGAAGCGCAAAATACACCGCGAAGGGTATGGCCGAGGCAACAATGCCGAGATACAGCGTGGAAAGCACCAATCCTGTTGTCAGCTCTATCCTCGGAAGCCCGTTGATGAAACTGAATGGCAGCGTCTCAAGTGCGGCGATAATCAAAATCGCCGTCATAAACCCGTATTGATCTTTTCCCTTGAAATGCTTCCGCGCATAGACCTGGCCATATCCATTGGCGATCGATGTAATCAGGATTGCCAGACCGGCAAGCACAGCCATGCTTGTAAAATCGAATATGGGCTTGTCTGAAAACAGGAGCACGATACCCAGAAAGCCGATGACAAGACCGCCGGTCTTGGCAAATGTAAATTGTTTCTCGCCGAGCATGTAGTACACGCAGATGGCGACAAAGAACGGCGTTGTGCTCTGGATGATCGCCCCGAGCCCCACGTTGATATAGAGAAGCGCCCACGAGATGAATGCCATGGGAATTCCCACCCAACACGTCCCCGAGATGAAGGCAACCCAGAACGTCTGTCGATCAAGAGTTTCCTTGTCCTTCCGTGTGCTCCGCCACGCGTACAGAAAGATACCGCCGATGAGACTCCGGAGGGCTGCAAAGAGCATCGGATCGCAGTCACGAAGGCCTATTTTGGCGATCGGCCACGCCATTCCCCACACAACGGCGAGGAAAGCAACAGCCAGCGTATCGAGCAGACGAGAAGGCTTCAACGATGCGCTCACTGACAAGACTCCTCCACCAAAGGGACCTACGGAATGGCTAGAATAATGTTAAGTACGACTTAAATACCGCTGAAGCAAGAGTTTCGTCTTCTCGGAAACCTGGTGCGACGCATTGCTCATAGCATCCGCCTCTGTCGTCTGTCCATCCATCAACGACTCGAGATCGGCAAGAGCATTGCTGTTCACGAACAGCTCCCGCTCTCCTTCAATTCTGCCGACCACTGCAACAACCGGCACCGTAAACTTCCGGGCGCGTTCAATGACACCAGAGAGCGCCTTCCCATACTGGAGCTGCCGGTCAATCTTCCCTTCACCCGTGATGACGAGATCGGATTCCCTCAGGCGTTCTTCGAACTTCGTTACCCGCAGGATGAGATCGATCCCGCTCAACAGTGTGCCGCCGCAAAATGCGACGAGACCGGCACCGAGACCACCGGCAGCCCCGCCGCCGGGGAGGGAGAGCACGTCGATGTTCATCTGCGATTCAATAGTTCTGCCGAAGTGCTCGAGCGCTTTGTCCAACACCGACACATCGGAAAGTGTTGCCCCCTTCTGAGGCCCATACACCGCGGAAGCGCCTTCTCTTCCGCACAACGTGTTTTGCACGTCGCAGGCCACAAGAACTTCAACGTTGTCGAGACGCTCATCTTTCTGCTCCAGATCGATGCGCGTGAGATTCACAAGCTCTGCCCCGCCGCGCCCGATCGGCTTTCCGGCGGAATCCAGAAACTGAACGCCCAACGCTTCGGCCATCCCCGCTCCCCCGTCATTCGTTGCACTCCCGCCGATTCCAATGACGATGGAGGTGACTCCGGCGTCAAGTGCGGCCTTGATGAGTTCGCCAACTCCGGCCGTCGTTGTGATGTTCGGATTCCTGAGTTCCCTCGGAACATGCGGCAGACCGGCCGCTTCAGCCATTTCAATGATGGCCGTCGAACCGTCTGCCGACAATCCCCATCGTGCCGTGATGCGTTGACCCGGGAGAGGACCACTGACCATCGAGCTAACGATGCGGCCCCCGAGAGCAGGCGTCACAACATCGACCAGTCCTTCTCCTCCGTCAGACACCGGTTGCTTCATCACCGTTGCGTCGGGGATCGCCAGCAACACGCCCCGTTCCATTGCGAAAGCCGCTTGCTGAGCGGTCATCGACCCTTTGAACGAATCCGGCGCTATGAGAATACGCATTGACACGGTGTGTTACACTTATCCTTTGTAGTCCGTAAATCCCGGCACGCGCCACTGGAAATCCGGATCCACGTACGGTTCGTCATTTTCGTGCCCCTTCATCAGGGCGATTTTCCGCTTCAGCTGCTCACCGAAGTTCTTATAGTAGATGAATGTCGTCTCGCCGACATCGGAGAGAATCATCCAGTTTGTCCTTGACGTTTCCCAGAGTGTGAGCAGTGTTTTGGTATTTGCGATTTCGTCGAGCACCATTTCCTTCAGCAGCCTGCGCGATTCCTTTTTGATCTTCCGGTCCTTCGACTCGAGATATCCATGAACACCGGCGACCCAGGCAGTCACGTTCCGCTGCGTACGATACCAGCAATACAGCGCTCGCATCCTGTCCGTAGTGTCCTCAATGCACGCAAGCGCAGAGTCCGTCGTTGCTCTGGTCTTCATCTGCCGGAGAAGCTTCAAGGCCGCATCGAGTTCGGGGAAGAGGTCCCGATCGACCAGCTTCAGGCAATGATACGCGTGCGCCGGATCGACAAGGTCGAATCCGACGTCGTAGCGGAAGTCCACACGGCAGCGATTATGAGAGGTCGCGAGCAGGAAGTTCTCATAGTACTCCCGGTCTTTTTCGGAGATGGCTTCCACGTTCGGAACAATCGGCCGTGTGGCGAGGCGGTACCAGTTTCCCCATGACGAATAGATCCAGATCGGAAGCGGGAACGATCGGTACGCTTCATCCGAGTGTTTCCACACTTTCACAAGATCAGCCGCCAGAGATTCGCCAACCCATGCGGCCGCTTTTTCCTGCAGGAACACATCGAGGTCGAGGCTCGCATTCGCCTGAAACGACCGCACCAGCTCCTGGTTGATGTTATACGGAGCAAACGACTGCGGCGTGGCACTCCCGTTGAAGCATGGGGTCGTCACTCCCTGTTTCGCCATGTCCGTTAATTTGTCATACACTAAACCTGGGAACGCAATCCCCAGGAGCGGCTCGTGATTCCAGATGGTTCCGGGATTGAAATAAACGTCTGCTTCCGACTTCTTTTTCCGAAGTTCTTCGATGATGGGTTTCTCCGCGTCGACGAACCGGTTGTGGAGGGCTGTGCCATGAATCTCGCGCGCTTCCTTGTATTTCGGATGCTGATAGGCAAGCTTCCACCCTTTTGTCAGGAGCGATGATACTTCGACGTCGACCCCGTCACCCAGCTGTTTCCAGATGTAATCGTGCTCGACCCAGAATGGTTCGAGCCGGATGAGTGTTCTGAAATTCGGATTCACGGTGCGTCCTGCATCGCGCAGTGTTTTCATAAAGCGCATGAGATTGTTCGCAGCAGCCTCCGCGATCTCTGTATCTCCTTTCCATTCTCGAATGACGTAACCGCTGCCATTGCGGCCAACGTAGAGCGAATTCGTGTATTCGAATCCTGCCCCGCTATCGTTTGACCACACCGACATGTATTCCAGAGCCGGCACTTCCCGTAGCAGATTTCCCACCATTTCCGCGTAATGTTCCCGCACTACCGGATGTGCGATCGAGAGATTGTATCGGGGATGCCAGCTGCGAATAGGATGATCGACACGTGCGCCGCGAAGCATCGGGTAGCGTTCAAGGAGGTTGTCGGGAACCGAGCGGGGTTCGAAACAGACAAGACCCGGTGCAAGCCCGTATTTTTCAGCCAGGGCTGCGTTTGTTTTCAGGAAATTCAGGTTTGCCTGGAGATAATCATCATCATAGATTCCTTTGTTCAGGCGGCTGGAAACGAATTGATCAAGCGAAGGGCAGTACGTATAGAAACGATGCAGCAGTTCTCCCTTTGGACCGCGCTCAAAGGGAACGGCAAACGCAAGTCCGTTCACCTCGGCATGCGAGAAGCCGAGCCTGGCAAGATTCCGCACATGTGCTTCCCGGTCGAAATTACGCACCGTGCGCGCGTGCTGCGTAAGAAAGAGATCGTAGACCGGGCGGAGGTTCTGAAATGAGGGATGGACGATTTTCCCTTTCGCAAACTCCTCCACCGCCATGCCTTTCCAATCTTCGGCAATCATTGTGTAAAGATAGTAGAGGAGGTGAGGACGTGAGGCAAGCAGTTCGATTCCCGATCCGCTTTTGGCCCGCACCATCATCCAGTCTTTCGATTCATCGAGACCGGCATGAATACTCTGCCATTTCTTCTTTTCTCTGACGACAGCGACGCGGATACTTCCGGGGGCAGCGGTCAAACCTGCGCTGTGCTTGATATCCACACGATGACCAGCGATCGCTTGAAGTTCGTGAGCGACGGTCTGTTCGACCTGCATCGAAGGGGTTGTGGTATGGATGACTTTTGCCTGTGAGAGCGCTTCAATGATAGTGGGCATGATATACCTTCAGACTAAGTGATCGATAATGGAAGAAAAGCCAGTGTTCACTGTTCGGCGGTTATATATTCAAGGGGCGCGGCCTGCTCACGGTGCATGGAACGGAGCGCCCGTCCCTCGGAACTGCAATAGATCAAAGACCATAGCTTGCAGCGGAAAACAAATGTCCGTATTTGTCCTGCATCGACGCCATCAAGTCCTGCTCATCGGAAGGCAGAGAGTCCAGTTCCCGGCTGATCCTCTCCAGCCATTCGATTTCCCTGGAATTCAAATCGAGCGTTTTCTTCTCCACTCCTTCGCGCATGATTGAAACTGATTCCTTCGCGGCACCAAGTGTCATCGCATAGTGGTTCGACTCCCTGACGATTGCCGCAGCTATTCTCGCCGTTGCATCGGGCGACAGAATATACGCCTGCGGACTCAGGTGGATATCCGACTCCACCAGGAGCTTCTGATATGCCGCTTCCGTTCCCGTCTGGAGCGCTTTATTAAACAAGCGGCAGTCGTACGCGAGCAATTCGAGATATGCCTCCGGCGCAGGGCCGGACAGCAACCGTACGTTTTGTACAGATTCGTTGCTCCAAAGGTCGCACATTGCGGCGGCAACATTGCCAACCGGGCTGAAATGCGCACAGCTCGCAGACTTTCCTTCCATCGCGATGGGAGTCCCTGTAATCGCCTTTATTACCGGCCCCTCATAGGCACAATCCTTTGAAGGACCCTGGGCACCGCATTCATATGCGACGAGGCTTCGAACGGCGCTTGCCGCCCGGACAACCGTGGCGAGAACTTCCGGAAGCATTCCCTGCGAGGAGAGCTGCATCGCCGTGTTTGCGAAGCCGCAGGCGGAATCTCCGCCGGCAACGACATTGTGAGCAGAACACACTGCAACAATCTTCTTCCAGAGAAACTCCATGTCCCGCGGTGCCAGCACGCCGAGCGCAAAGATAATTCCTTCTACGTCCCCGTAGAGCAGAGCTTCGTCATGGACTTCCTTCGCACCCACGGACTCAATGGAGAGTACATCTGCTCCGGCCGCTGCACATTGCTCGAACGACTGCAACAGCGCTTCGACCGGTTTCCCGAATCGAAGGTCGGGTGGACGGGTGACGTCCCGGATATCAGTCGGCGTGACGCGCAACGCACACGGCAGGCCAAAATCGTCATGGGCTTGCTTGAGGTGCCTGTGCAGAAGAGCAGTGATCTCTGCTCCCCAGGACGGGTGTTCCGTCATCGGAGGAAGGAGTTCGTATTCTATCATCAGGCCGGGAATCTTCATCCGTTTCGCAGCACGCTGAACGATCGCTCCAATCTCCTCGTAGTGGCCGACGACCGTTTTCCACGTTGACTCATCGAGTGCCATGGTCGGGAGCGTGAAGTTGAGTTCTGGATAGACCTCCCCTTTGCCAAGCTCCAACCCAAATCCGCATTTGACTGTCGTGGCTGACCTGCCAAACATCAAACCTGATGCCGTTGGAATGGCCAGCGCCTTGAAATATCCCGACATGGACAACCCCCTTTTGTTCTCTCTGTTATCCGCGAAGCCCAAGGAGCTGTTTGACTGTATCCACCGCAAGGACCGCATCACGGGCATACCCGTCAGCCCCGATCTCATCGGCGAACTTCTGGTTCACCGGCGCACCGCCGATGATGATCTTCACGTTGGACCGGAGCCCGGCTTCACTGATCGCATCCAGTGTCGTCTTCATGTTCAGCATCGTGGTTGTAAGCATTGCTGAAAGACCGAGTACCGCCGGCTGGTGTGTTGTGATCGCTTCAACGAATTTTTGCGTTGAGACGTTGAGTCCGAGGTCGACAATTTCGAATCCGGCCCCCTGCAACATAATGCCGACTAAGTTCTTTCCGATGTCATGCATGTCGCCTTTGACGGTCCCCAAGAGCACCTTCCCACGCGATTGCGCCCCTTCCCGTAACAGGTGCGGCTTCAGGATTTTCAGCGATCCATGCATCGCACTTGCCGATTGCAGGACCTCCGGCAGGTACATTTCTCCGTTTCGCATTTTCTCCCCAACGACAGCCATGCCCGCGATCAATCCGTCATTGAGAATCGTCTGTGGCGATAGACCCGTGTCCACTAATTGTTGAGTCAGCTCGGCAACTTTTTGAGCTTGTCCCTGTTCCAGCAGCAACGCGAGATCGTGCAGTTCCTTCATGGCCTTTTCTTCTTGATCGGTGAATGAGGGTGTTCCTGTTTCGTCAAACGGACTTTCAGCCCGAGACGGCTCGTGTCTTGTATTCTTGTATCGCTTCCCGCATCGCGGTCAGATGGGAGACCGGAGTCCCGTATGGCAGAACTGCAGATCCGAGGATGAATCCCGGATAGCCATTTGATTCTTCAAGGCTCTTGAGCGCACGCTGACGAACTTCGTCCGAGGTGATTTCAAGAAAATCCGATGAGCTGATGTTACGGCGGAATGCTCGCCGTGTTTTTGAACATCGTTCAAGGAATTCCCGGACATCCGCTTTTGTGTCGCAAAGGATATTGTTTGCACCGGTCTCAAGATACGCATCCAGGATTTTTGTGGTGTTGCCGCCGATAATCAGCGGGACATGCCGCACACCAAGCTCATGGAAGTGCGTGATGATCTCCTGTGTCGGCGGCAACACGAACTCGCGGTACATGTCCGGCGAGAGGAGATCGGGTGAAGCGTGCGAATCAAACACAACGACGCCACACCCCAGCTCAATAAACGCCTTTCCGTACTGTTTGATGACTTCCGACGCAAACTTCAGCAGGGCTTTGACCAGATCTGGCTTCATCATCAGAAGCAGGAAGAAATTTCCCGGGCCAGCCAGATGCGCCGCAAGCGAGAACGGTCCCGAGACCGCGCCACGTATCGGGATTTCCTTCCCAAGCACCTTTATAACATTTTGGGCCGCTTCAAGGTTCAACGGCATTCTGCCGTCCTTTTGCGGGTCCGGCATCCTGAGAGACGCTATATCGTCCGATCCGTGAAAGACAGCACCGTGAGATCCAATGGCGGGGACAGAGTTATCGTTTCCCTCATAGTACGTCACGGAGCAACCGAGCGCTTCTGCTTCGACGTTGTACACATCGATGCCGAGGATGAGTGCATCCGCCTGGACACGTTCATATTCCGCCAGCATAGCCGTTGTCAGCAAGCGAGCATCACGGGCCACCCGCGATGGTGTCTCCCCCACAAACCATGCTTTGTGTTCGTAGATGGCAGGCAGAAAAGGGACTTGATCTGGGGTTTCCCCATTGAGAACACTCAGATAGCGATTATTCATGCCGATTCATATCCTCAGATTCGCTGCATGACGACTTCAGATTCCAGCCTGGTAATGTCTTCCAACGCCAGCGATGCCACATCCCAGACCCGGGCATTTGCGGCGCCGGCAGCTGTTCCGAACGCGAGGCATCGCTCAAATTTCCACCCCTGGCGAAAACCATAAAGGATCCCGGCAATCATGGCATCCCCCGAACCGGTGGCGTTCACCGCTTTCACTGCGGGTGGCGTGATTCTCCAATAATGCCCCTGAACACCGGCGAAAAACGATGCTCCCCCATCTGAGATGATGCAATAGCGAGCCCCTTTTGCGAACAGGAAATTTATCGCATCAACGTGATCGGCCGGAGTGTGCAGTGTCCTGCCGTATGTGACTTCGAACTCTCTTTTATTCGGCTTGACCAGTGTCGGCGGTGCCTTCATAGCGAGCTCGAAGGCCTTCCCATACGAATCGAGCACGCTGGGCACGCCCGTTTTGTGCGCCATCACAATTGCCTCATAGAACAGATCGTCCGCTTCATGACCCGGCGAACTTCCTCCACAGACGATCCAGGTGCTCGTGGATAGTAGTGATGCAATCTTCTTGTTGAGTTCGTGCACATACAGGACATCGATTCCGAGCGACGGCTCAAACATTGCTGTCCACGTTCCGTCAGGTTCTAGGTATGTAACCCCATCCCGCGTCATTGCATCCGTCATGATAAAATCATGATCGACCTTTTCCTGGCTCAGGAGCCGGGCCATAACACCTCCGACCTCTCCCCCCAGAAATCCCGTCGCGAGAGTCTTGATGCCCAAACGCTTCAGCTGCCGGGAAACGTTAATACCTTTGCCTCCCGGGACCATTTCCATGGCTTTTGCCCGATGGATGAGGCCCCGTTCCAGCCGCTCGATGTGAACGGTCTTGTCGAGCATGGGATTCAGTGTGATCGTAAGAATCATATCAATACAGCCGGAGGATGCTTACTTGTATTCGACCGTGTCTTCCCAATATCTCCATTTCACGTACCCGATGCGTTCGGTGGTTCCGTCGAGCTGCAGCGGATGGCTGTTGGCAAGAGCTTCGAACATCGGCTTGTTCTTATAGAGTACTTTAAGAACGTTTGAAGCCGAGTATGCCACTCTTCCATTGTTGACAGTCGCAAACAGATAACTGGCGTCTGTTTCGATATCGCCGTATCCAACTTTGCCGAGTGTGTAGAGATAGCGGGGACGAACATTCTCCCTTGCGATATCCATGTCGAGGTCGACTTTTACACAAAGATACGATGAACGACCGCCCCTCTTGATTTCAAGCCCCACAGCTTTGTAGGGCGCACTGACATCGATGAGTTTTACCCTGGATTTCAGTCCATCCAATTTTTCTCCACGGGTGTGAGGGATAAGAACGGTGACAAACAGTTCGGTGTCACCGGCTTTGTACTGGCTTGAAACTGTTTGGAATACCGCATTCTCCTTCTGTGTGCTCCGGGAGATCGGCTCGACGCCGAGAGTTTTCTGATACGCCTCAGGAAACACCAGGAGCAGCGATCTCGACGAAGGGAATTTTTGCCCCTGGATCGAATCGGTTACGATATCGAGATAGTCTTTTCCTTTTTCCAGTATTGTTTGCGCATGCCACAGATTCGCAAACGTGAAATACCCGGACCGGAGAATCTTTATTGCATCGACGACCACGAACCATCCTTCTTCTTTGATGTACGTGATCACCCGGTCCGATTGATATCCAAGGTCCTGGTCGACGAGCCTTGTCCGGCTCATGTCCACTTCCTTCAGGTTGAGAAAATCGATCTTTTGTGTCCGGACGGCCCGATACGATCCGGAATTCTGAACAAACTCGAGCAGTCCTTGCCGACTGTCGCGCTTGCCCGGACGGGCAATGAGCCGGTTGTGAAAATAGTCCTGCCGCCACGCTCCGTACGGGCCGCTCGGGAGATCGCTCCGGTAATCTGCATCATGCAGGAGAACCGATCCTTCGCTCATCAGCAGGGGTATGCTGTTTTCATCCGCGTGTCCGTGGTGCATCTTTTCTTCTTCCACTGAGATTGTCTGGCGGAGAAAATCCCGATAGAGCAGCCCGCCGTCTCCTTCATCCCTGTAATTCAGAAGCATATAGGTGCTTGTTGGATCCCATCCGTTTCGAAAAACGATCTTCTTGCCGACAAGGTCGTCAAGCACTTCCTGTGAAAGACTGACCGGTTTTTGCGGCTTCACGGTTTCGTCCGTCCACCGATACGCATCGGCCAGGTAATACGCTTCGCCGACCCCCACCACTCCCCCTCTCTTGTTGAACGATTCGAGCACAGATTGTGCTGCCCATTTCAATTGGGGATCTTTGTACACAGCCGCTGCCTTCTCGAATATCGCCACCCAGCGGAGTCCATCCCATCCTGAGGACCATCGGGCATCGCCGAATTCGGGGATGGTCCCTTGTGGACCGATGAGTTTCTGATAGTATTGCGGATAGTATTTCGTCAGCGGCGAATCGAACAGCTCTTTCCTGCCCGCCGCATCCGCATACGAGTAGAGCGCCGTCAGCCAAACCGGATGGTACACCGTGGCGTCTTCGATCTCCCATTGCTTCAGATTGTCGTCTCCAAGGATCTGCGCCATGTGATTCCACTTCTCCGCATGCGGATGGTTCGGCATGGCCAGTGCGGCATACATAAGCGCTTCTGCGCGGAGCATTGCGCGGTTGTGCGTCCCCCATTCAGGGAAATAGAAAATGAAATCAGCGCTGCCGGCAACATTCTCTTCGATGTTCTTGCGCGTGTTCTGATCGAGCACACCGCAGTCCTTGATCCTCAAATAGGCACGGATGAACGGGGGCATGAAAAAGAAATTCGATATGGCCGGAATGCCGTTGACATATTCAGCCCGGGTCCTGGCGTAGTCCTTCGGATAGCTGTTGCGCAGATCGCCATACGACGCCAGAATTTCCGCGGCTTTCTTCGCGCAGCTGATGTCTTTCGTTTCTTCATACAAAAAGCCGAGCGCACCGGCGAGGTATGCGGGTCCTCCCGGAGGGTTGTATCCCCAGAGGACACTTGGCTGATAGTTCTTCTTCCATTGCTCGATTTGTGCGGGGTATTCCTGCCAGCCCCGATCTACTGATTTCTTGATCTGATCGAGGTAGAGAGACTTCTGCGAGAGCGCGCTGCATGCCCCCGCGAGCAGGATTACCATGACTGCGACTGACCGTTTCATCGCACATGCCTTCCGGAAGTAATCAATAACAATCAATGTGAACCTCCCCTGAATGGTACCGAGTTGTCAATCATACCGCCCTGATCGAGAGCAGCGCACAGCGACGCAACGTCACCGATGGCTTCCCCCAATTGGGCAGGAACAATACTGCATGCGGCGCCCGACTGCGGCAGAGCCTCCTGGCGAAACACTGCATCTGCGAACGGGAGAAACGCATCCGCAATCCGCAAGCCCAGTCCTCCAAGTATAATGCGCTGAGGATTGATGAAATCCGTGATCATCGCGAACCCGCGTCCCAGGTACGTAGCCGCACGTTCGAACACCTGCTTCGCTTCGGGCGATCCCTGCTTCAAAGCGACATACACATCCAATACGGTTGCCGAGCCGCCCCACAGAGACGGGAACATCATATGCGCAAGCCTCGCTATGCCGGTGCCGCTTCCATATCCTTCCAATGATCCACTTTTCCCGTAGCAGAGCGGACCGTCCTCGGCGATACGTATGTGCCCTACCTCTCCCGCCGTGTCCGTCGTTCCTCTGTACACCCTGCCGTCAAGAATCAACCCGGCCCCGAGGCCTGTGCCCATAGTCAGAAAGACAATATTGCGGAATCCTCTGCCGGCACCGAAGTAGAACTCCGCAAGCGCTCCGGCGTTGCCGTCGTGTTCTACAAACACAGGGAGAGAGAACTTGTTTGTGAGGAGATCCTTCAAGGGAATATTGTTCCATCCGGGGAGATTGGGGGGAGAATTGATGATCCCCTTCAGCACGTCGAGTGGACCACCGACCGAAACGCTGATCGCTTTCACGGGCTCCGGTGCACTCGCCAGCACCTGAGTGATAGTCATGGAAAGCTCGTCGAACACGTTCTCGAAGCCGCGCTCCGAAGCCGTTGTGAACTGCCGGCGAGAGAGAATTTCACCGCGCGATGTTCCCACGACTACCGCTGTTTTCGTCCCGCCGATGTCGAGTCCAAGAATCATGTAGTCAGGAGCCTCTCGATAATGGCCACGGCCAGATCCAGTTGAGAAAGGTCGATGAATTCCGATTCGGTATGTGCCTGGGCAATGTCCCCGGGACCAAAAACGATCGTCGGAATCCCGGCGGCGTTGTAGATGCCGGCGTCCGTGGCGTACTGCGCACCTTCGGTTGCAGCATCGCCAAGCACTGCGTGGATGGAGTTCGCCAAAGCTTCAACGACGGGAGCTCCGAGCAATACCTCCATGCCTGCAACGGACAAGTAGGGTTCCTTCATCTCCCAATCGGAGAGGTCTTGTAACAACGCCCGGACCGGGTCGAGGACGCTTTGCATGCTTTCGCCCGGTAGTGTTCGACGGTCCAATTCAATCGAGCACCGGTCCGGAACGATATTGACCGCCTGTCCCCCCTCGATGACGCCAACGCTGAGCGATGGAGCGCCAAGCACAGGATGAGCGTGGCGCGCGTACAATTCTGCAGCATATCGCTCAAGCCGGTTGACAATGTGCGACATCGCATAGATGGAATTTTTTCCGCGCTCCGGATATGCGGAGTGCGCCGCCAGGCCTGTCGTGAATATTTTCCAGCGTGTGACACCCTTGTGTGCCCGCACAATTCTGAGCTGGGTCGGTTCCCCCGCAATGCCAAAATCTGCCTTCAGCCCATTCCTTACGGCGTGCTGCGCTCCGGTGAATCGATATTCTTCATCAGCGACAAAGAGGAGGACGATATTGTACCGCAGCCGTTCAGGTGTTTTCATGGACCGTATGGCTGCCTGCAGGAACGCTGCCATTGATCCCTTGGTATCACACGATCCCCGGCCATAGAGCCGACCGCCGCGAATGACGGGCGTGAACGGTTCGACAGCCATCGTATCCACCTGCACGGTGTCGAGGTGCGCTTCGAGCATGATCGTCCGCGCTGCACCAACGTTGACATGGCCGACAACGTTTGGCCGGCCCGGGAGCACCTGTTGCAGTTCACAGTCGATCGAATTCTGAACGAGGATTCCCCGGACGAACTCAGCAATCGATTGTTCGCAATACTCCGGTCCCGTGCGTCCCCTTCCCATTGGGTTCATGCTCGGGATTGCGACAAGATCGGAAAGAAGTGATACTACTTGATCCATGATCAGGTTATGCGGTGACTGCCAATACTCGGGCCGGAGCGCCATCGCCCCCTTTGATGAGCAATGGGGCCGAGATGAGCTTGATCATTCCTTCCTTCAGCCGGGCCGTGTTGTTCAAATTCGTTATCAATGGTATGCCATGCCCCAGGATGATGTAGTGCACGTCGAGCGTGAACGGCGTATCCGCGGCGAGCACGCGAATGTTCATGTCAACCAGGTACTCCGCCGCTTCATTCGAAAGAGGCGGGTAGGTAGCGTAGTAATCTTTCTGCCCAAACCGGACATCCCATCCCGTTTTCACAACAACCCCGATTGACTTCGTGTGGAACTTGGCGCGGATTTCTTCCTTCGTGATCTTCTCACTGGGCGCACGTCCGGTGAAATCCAGAACCTGCGCATCCACATACCACAGAGCAGGATCATACTGATCCAGCGTCGGCTTGCCCTCGAAGACGTGGCTCGGCGCGTCGATGTGAGTCCCGCTGTGGCTCCCGAAACTCAAGCGGCGTACCTCGCATCGATGTTCCTGATACGTGGCCGTCTGCTCAATCTCGGTTGCGGGATGCCATGGAAAATAGACGGGTGTCTCCACGCTGATCGGATGTGTTAAATCCACAACATTCATATATCAATGTCCCTGTCGGACTTGTGCGGGGCCTTCGGAGACCGGCTCTCCGCGGTATTATCCGGGATCCAGAGAAACGCGTCTGTTGGGCAGGCTTCAAAGCAGAGTCCACAACCGGTGCAGTTCTCCGGAATGACGACTGCCGTACGCTTGTAGGGATGCCCCGGGCGATTCTCCATTACAATCGCATCGAAAAAGCAGATCGGTGGACAGCGATCACACGCGATACACTTTTCTTCCACGACTACCGCGATTGGCGGAAAATCTTTGACAAAAGGGGGTGGAAGAGGAGGCAGCCCCGGATATTTTCTTTGTTGTCCCATTACTCGTTAAGTTGAGTGGAGAGCGGTCCGCCTGCGCGGATGCCAATCCCACCTACTTCTTCAGTTCCTTCCAGTCGTTGCGCGCTCCTGTTTTCGGTTCCCCCGACCATCGAATGATCTCTTCGGGACGCGCAAGCGCCTCAAGCGCCTTTCCGCGTATTTGCTCCAATGAATTCAGGCCTTTTTGCCTCAGATATTCTTCGATCTCCCCGTTGATCTGCGAGATGGAATTCCAGCCATTGACCATGATAACCGAAAGAATCTGAACGGTGGATGCCCCCAGCAGCACGTATTTGATGACATCCTCACCGCTTATGATACCCCCGGTGCCGCTGATAGGAATCGTGATTTCCTGTGCGGCCTCTGCCACGTGGCGGAGCGTGTAGTACTTCGCCCAGGGCCCTCCAATTCCCGCATAGTAACCGTGCAGGATCGGACGCTGACTCTCAATGTCGACGTCGATGCCTCGTATGCGATTACAGAGTGTCACCGCCGACGCGCCGCACTCCTGCGCGACCAGACACTGCTGGACAACTTCCTGACCCGGCGTCAGCTTTACGAGCACGGGGATGTGCACGGACTTTACGACAATCTTGATTGCGCTGACGAACGTTGTTTCGAACGCAACGCTACCGGGTCTGTGCGGCGACGAGATATCCAGTTCGATCGCGTCTGCCCCGTTCTGCTCGACGTTCTTCGCCATCTCAGACCAATCGCGGGCTTCATCGGCGAAGATGCTTCCGATGATCGGTATCGAAGCATGGCTCTTGCTGACTCGGATAAATTCCCAATAGTCTTTCAGCGTCCCGCTGTAGCCCTGTTCGTATGAATAGAGGCTGAAGTGTTTTGATCGACCGGCGATTTGTTTGTCCCAGTCGAGCATCTTGTAGCGCGGCCTCGGCCACGACCGCATGTGTTCGAATTTGTCCGAGCAGGCGGTTTTCAAGACCACGGCCCCTGACTTCTGTTCTTCGGCCAGTCGTATTTGATTCACGTCGTGACTGGCAGGACCGGACGCGACAAGAACCGGGCTTTGAAGTGTCAAACCTAGAAATTGAGTTGTCAGAGACATGTGACGTTCTCTTACCGTGCAATGGGAGTAAGGTGAATCCCGTCGCCTCGTGTGAACTTCCCGGGAATGGTGACGGGGAGTTTCCCCTTCACCTCGGATTTGCCGAGCAATACATTTGCGGCCGCTTCTTCCGCCTTCCGCACGCCAGTGTATGTTGCTATGATTACATCAGTCGTTGGAAGCTTCTCGATAACGTAGGGATCACCAAAGGCTATGGTCACCACTGGTTTCTTCAACGTTGAAAGCTTGTCAAAGAACTTCCGCAGCTCCGGTGAGAAACCAAGTTGTCCTTTCCAGGCTCCTACGGAGAGATAGATCCCCGCGACGATGATGTCGGCGGTCTGAGCCTCGGCGATGATGCGGCTGATCGCATCAGGCGAAGATTCATTCCACACGTGTGACAGGGCAACTGACTGATGCTTCGTTTTCAACACGCTGGCCAACGCGTCGCCAATTTGAAGGTTCGGCTCGTCGGTCACCGTGACAACCAGAACTCGCGCCGCAGGGGAAAGCGGCAGGACGTTTCCCTGATTCCTCAGAAGCGTGACAGCAGCGCTGAACATGGAATCGGCAATTCTCTCTGATTCCGGCGGCGCCACGATGTTCGAGATATTCTCGACATTGACGGTTCGCGCGCGGTCGATGCCTACCCACACCTTCGCCGCGAGCACGCGACGGACAGACTCTTCAACGCGTGCCAGTGATATCCGGCCCGAGCGCACTGCGCCGAGCACACCATTGTACGCCTGCGCAAAATCAGCCGGTACCAGAACGACATCGTCGCCGGCTTCGATCGCGCGGATAGCCGCCTCAGCAGCGCTGAAGTGATCGGTCACTCCCTGCATCGTCATGCCATCTGTGACGACCAGCCCTTTGAATCCAAGATGATTACGGAGCAGTTCGGTCACGATGACCGGTGAAAGCGTGGAGGGGCGTTTTTCAGGATCGACGTTCGGGAGCGCTATGTGCGCGGTCATCACCGCTTGCACACCCGCGTTGATACCCGCTTTGAACGGCACAAATTCCACGGCATCAAGCCTGGCGCGATCAAACGGCAGCGAAGGAAGCTGCATGTGAGTGTCTTCTTCAGTATCTCCATGACCCGGAAAATGTTTCAACGTCGCTATGACCTTTTCTTCCTGGGCTCCTCGTACGTATGCCTCTACCATCGCCGCTACCTGCGCAGGATCTTCACCGAAAGACCTTGTATTGACGATGGGATTGTGCGGATTGCTGTTCACATCTGCCACCGGAGCGTTAATCCAGTGAATGCCTACTGCACGAGCCTCCCGGGCGGTTATTCTGCCGAATTCATAGGCAAAATGGGTATTCCCGGTCGCTCCGACTGCCATGCAGGACGGCAGCGGGGTTCCTCCACCACCGACAAACCTGGGAAGTTCCGGACCCCTGCCCATCAACCACCGATAGGGATGATTGAACCAAAGCCCCCCTTCCAGGTCGGCGCTGATGAGAAGCGGGAGTTTTGATTCACGCTGCAACGCATTGGTGACGAGAGCGATGTCACTCACAGTGCCACCGGCGAGGATGAAGCCGCCGACGTGGTACTTGTGCACAAACTCTTTCGCAAGCTGAAAGCTGGGGCTCTCTCTGTTCGAATAGACCGCCACGAGATCGGCGGCGAACAGCTGGCCGATTTTCTCCTCGAGCGTCATCGATGCAAGCGTGGATTCAACCCAACTGCCCTGCTGCGCGTCCGCGTTCATATATGCCGTCACCATCACCAGATAAATACATGAAAGAATTCTTCTCACGTTCCCGAGCTCCCTTTTGTCTGTTCTCTGCGAACGAGCATCGCCGAGTTTATCTGAAGCTCTCCTCCCGGACTTTGTACTGTTGAACTTTGCGAGGATCGACCTTGTAGCCGTTGCCCGTACTTTCCGGCAGGGAGATCATTCCATTCCGGACTTCCAGGAGCGGTTCGATAATATCATCGACAAACCATCTCCTCGAGGATTCTACGTCTGTCGGGAACATGAAATTCCCCAGCGTGGCAAGGTGTACCGTCTGAGCGCCGCCGATGCCCAGCTCCGGCATCGTGCCCCCCCACACAGGTATTGTATTCTCGGCGCAGAGATCATGCATTTTCTTTGCGTTCTGTAATCCGCCCACGCGTTGAATCTTGATGTTTACGATCTTGCACGCCTTGAGCTCGATGGCTCTTTTCACCGTCGGAACATCCTTCGCGCTTTCATCAAGGCACACCGGAGTCCGCAGGACGGCCTGCAGTGCAGCATGTCCTTCCAGGTCGTCTTTTGGAAGAGGCTGCTCAACCATCATCAACTCAAAATCATCGAGCGCTTTGAGATGGTGAAGATCCTTCAGTGTATACGCGCAATTGGCGTCGACCATCAGAGCAATCTTGCCAAACTCTCCACGGACCTCGCTCAGCGGCTTCATATCCCAGCCGGGCTGAATTTTTATCTTCACCCGTTTGTACCCTTCAACGAGATGTTTCTCGATCGCCCGGAGAAGCTCCCGCACCGTCGGATAGATCCCCACGGCAAGGCCTGATTCAACCTTAGTGCGGCTGCCTCCCAACTCGGCACACAATGGTTTTCCGTCTTGTTGTGCCTGCAAATCCCAAAAGGCTGTTTCGATACCCGCCTTTGCGAACGCGTTTCCTTTCGTTTGATCGACCAGCGTATTGATTTCTTCGATTGAATCAGGAGCAATTCGAAGCAACCCGGGAATCAGATCATTCATAAGACAGTTCCACGCCGATTCCGGGGTCTCGTCTGAATAGAATGACCCTGACATCGGAGAGGATTCTCCATATCCCACAAGTCCTCCACTGAACACACCCACCAGGATCGCGTCTTTCTCTGCGATCTCGCCGTTGCTGATTCTGAACGGCTCGACGAGCGGGACTCGCACATGCGTCAGTGTAACCTGATCAATCTTCATCGATCCCGAACCGGGTTCTTCAGTTCGCCGATATTCTTGATCCGACAAACGACTTCATCGCCATGTTTTATCGGTCCGATCCCGTGGGGGGTTCCCGTGGAGATGATGTCGCCGGGCTCCAGGGTAATGAATTTGGAGATGAATTCAATCTGCGTGGGCACGTCAAAAACCATGTTCTTTGTGTTCGACTTCTGACGTACGGTGCCGTTGACGCGGCATTCGAGTCCGAGCTCGATCGGGCTGCCGATTTCGTCTGCCGTCACGATCCAGGGGCCAAGAGGCGTAAACGTATCATAGCTCTTCGAACGAAACCATGGGTGTTTCTTCTCAAGATCGCTTGTCTGCAGCTCGCGCGCCGTCACGTCGTTCAGTATCGTATAGCCGGCTACATAACTCAGGGCGTCCTTTTTCCTTGCCGCTGTTGTCCGCCGCCCAATGATGACGGCCAATTCGATTTCATGATCCATTCTCCCCAAACCTTTTGGCAGCAGGATGGTATCACCCGGACCAATCACCGAGGAGCCTGCCTTCATGAAGATGATCGGTTCCTTCGGAACCGCCGCGTTACCTTCCTTGGCATGGAGTGCGTAGTTGAGACCAAGTGCGACGATTTTTGGGGGACGCAGGATGGGGGCCTTCAGAACCGCGTCTTTGCTGATCAGATACTGTTTCTCGAGCTTGTGCTTCTCCAGGAATTGTAGAACGACTCTGAATTCTGCCGGATCGAAGCGACCGTCTTCAAGAAGCTGAAGAATCGTTGTCGTCGGCTCCACGACGACCTTTTGCGTAATCGCTGTATATGCCGCTTCAGCGTCGGAGAGGTTGATCCATCGACCCTTGTCAAAGATGCCGATGCAGTAACCCTGCGTATCTTCAAATTGTGCTACCTTCATTGCGGTTTTCCTCGGGGATGTAATGGGTCTCCCGGCCGGGGTTATGGTCAGGCGTTCTTTGTTTCCTTGAAATAGACACCAACGGGATGCTGACTCGCCAAGACTTCTTCAGGATACGCCATCACCCGTTTCCGGCGCTCGGGATCGTTCTTCGTGAGTTCGTCGATCCAGTGGACACCGTACAAGACGTGATTGACCTCGTCAGCGAGAAGAAATTCCACAAGCTGCAGGGAACGTGTATCCCCTGTGCGTTTCGCTTTTGTTATCCAGTCACGCAGATGTTTGCAGCTCTCGCTCTCGAACGTCATGTTCGAAAGGGCCAGGCGTTCCAGCGGGTCCGGACGATTGACGTCCTGTTCCCACCCGAAACAACTTGTTGGAAACATGCCAACATGGCCGCCGAGTTCTTCCAGGCGTCGCTGAACAATTTCCGCGTGCCGCGCTTCATCCCACGCCTGACGCGCCATATCCAGTTTCATCTGCCACGGTATTTCCGGAAAATCAGACAGGATCAGCCCCATCCTCTCTACCGTGATGAATTCGCTGTTCAGCAGGTCGTGAAGCAGATGGAGTTTCCCGTCGTTCGTGTCAAACGACCAATCCTTCTCTTTGAACTCCGCAGGATCTTGCAGGATGTTCCACCGACCATCGCGAACGGGGAGCTTGCTGTACGGATGCGTCTTCTTGAAAACGTACGTGCCCCCCTTTCTTCCTTCTCCCCAAACACCACCGGCTGCGTGCATTTCCTGTGTACGAGTCTTCTGCCATGCGGCGATCTCTTCAGACCGTTTCCCGTCAGAAGCGAGCCGCCCGATGAGTTTGTCAGCCCACTCGATGTGATCCTGCTCCTCATCGGCGATCAGCAGAAGAATGCGGCCTGTCGGTTCATCAGCGGGAAGTTCGAGGCGCTCTATGTGGCGTCGATAGGCGTTGACAAGTTCGGGCTTCAAGATCCGATACAATCCAACCATGCGCAGTAGCTCGTCGGATTCCATCCAGATCTTCTCAAGCAATTTGACAAACTCATCACTTGGGGGTATGGAATGGAAATGCTGTGACCGCCCCTTCAGTTCGGGAATGCGCTTGCCCAGCAAGTCCGCATGGACGGAATCCTGAAACATGTGCCGGCCGAATCCGATCTTGATTTCCGGATCGACCATCGTATAAGCCCAGCTCCCCATCAATTCCATACACTGCATCTCGACGTACCGGTAGCGGCCAAGGAGTTCAAGATTTTGTTGAACGGTCAACGTGCCTGCCATGCGCCTTCCCTTCATGTTTCCGAGTAGTAGATTCTCAATTCCTTTTAGACCTTCACCCATTGCTTTGCCTCGACCGCCTTGTAGATTGCTTCCATCAGGTGGTGAATCTTGAGCGCATCGTGGAAATTCGGTGACGGAATTCTGTCATTCACGACGCAGTCGAGAAAACTGTATTGTGCCGCCACATGCGACCGCACCCACCCCATGGTGAATTTCGGAGCCGGCATGATCGCTGGAGCGGGATACTTCTGTACCGTGCTGATCGACTTATACCCCTGTACGCCCTTCGCATCATTCGCGTTGTAGGCAAGCAGCTCGTTTGGGTTCATCAAATTGAATTTCAGCGCTCCGGTCTGACCGTTGATCTCAAAGCGCATCTCGTCTTCAGCGCCTGTGGCCACACGCGACATTTCGGCGATCCCGATACCGCCATTCTTGAACCTCAGCAACGCTGTAATAGCGTCTTCGACATCCACTTTCCCTTTCTTTTTTGGATTTTCAGGGAGCGGGCGCTCTTTGAAGAACGTTTCCATCGTCGCTGAGACCATGTCAACATCGCCGACGAGATATTGCATGATATCCAGGATGTGCGGACCCAAATCAACAAGCACACCGCCGCCGATCATTTCTTTCACCAAGCGCCATTCACGCGGCCGTTTTGGATCGATATAACCCGAATGCAGATACAAGCCGCGAAAATGAAACACCCGCCCTACGAAATCCGCGTTGATCAGCTCTTTGGCCTTCATGATGGCGGGGATGAAACGGTATTCCGCCGTTATCTGGTGTTTCAAGCCCGATTGATCTGCTACTGCCACGATTTCTTTTGCCTCCGCTTCGTCGAACGCAAGCGGCTTCTCACAATACACATGCTTGCCGCCCCTGAGCGCGGCGATGACCGAGTCTTTGTGCAGCTTGTTCGGGGTGCAGATATTGACGACATCAATATCGCTGCGGGCGATGAGTTCTCGATAGTCGGTTGTGTACGACTCGAAGCCCGCCTGGTCCACCCCTTTTTTCGCAAGCGATTCGTTTGTGTCACAGACACATTTGAGCGTGATCTTGCAGGGGCTGCCATCATAGTACATGGGGATCGAGCGATAGGCATACGAGTGAATGCGGCCCATTTGCCCAAAACCAATCAACCCAACACGGATTTCTTTTTGCATCACATCAACCCTTTCGGTCGTTAATGCCGCACAACTGTTGTTTCACGCTTTCACCCGGCACCCTGCCGGCTAGAGCGCTTTCAACGCTTTCGTAACATTCTGGCCTTCGTGCACAATTGCCGCCAGCGCCTTGAGAATCTTCGCAGGATCTTTATGCTGCCATACGTTGCGCCCGAAGACAATCCCCTTGGCGCCGCAGTCAATGGCATCTTTTACCATCTGGAGCATTTCACGGTCGGAGTCCATCTTTGGTCCACCTCGCACGAGGATTGGGACTGATGAAACGCCGATGAGTTCCTGAAATTGTTTCTTCGATTCAGGAAAATCCGCTTTGATCAGGTCTGCCCCGATTTCAGATGCCATGCGTATGATGAGCTTCATGATTTCGAAATCGCGAACCACGTTTGCCCCCTTCTGGATCGCCAGCGGTTCCACGATGAAGGGAATTCCGTACTCGCGGCTTTCTGCTGCGATCCGTGCGAGCGTCTGCAGGTTATCCGCCTCCTGAGCGTCGGTATCGTAACCCGCAAACAAAAATGTCACGACGGCGTCCGCTCCGAGTTGAACTGCGTCTTTTACAGTTGCGACGTGCGTGTAGTATCCTTCTTTCGGGGCGGGCTTCTTCCGCCAGATGTTCGTTGCATCGAGGCGGACAATTACGCCAGGTTTGTTCTTGCCGTAGAATTTATGAAGATTGGCGCGCGTGGTCCCCGGCGTCATCTGAATAGCGTCAGGCTGACCCGGCAGCAGTACATCAATCGCTTTGCTTGTATCTTCGATGCCCGGAAGGGGTCCGATGAAGAGACCATGATCGATCGCAACAACGATACCGTTGCCTGAAGAAGGGTTGAGAATTCTGCTGGTGCGAAGCTGGTTTCCGGGAAGTGTGGACATAGCGAGTTTTGAGTTTTGGATTATGAGTTTGAAGTTTAGATTTAGAGTTTCAAGTTTAAGGTTTTGAAGTTGACAACTGTTCACTGTTGGCCGTTTGCCATTTACCACCGGCGATTTCACACATGAATCAGCAGCGTAACGACCTCGAACGGCTTCACAGTGATGTGCAATCTGTGCCCCTTCGACACTGGGACCGCTTCTGTAATCTCCTCGTTCATTTTTGCCCTGAACGCTTCCTTGACCGGCAGGCTCAAGTGAATTTCTCCCTGAACCGTGCGGTCAACCGGATTGCTGACACGGAGCACAATTCCCCTTTTTTCATCGGCAGTTTTCAGGGCCGAAAGAGTGAGCGAATCTGGTGTTATTGAAACAAAGCTGTGTTCCAGAACCAGTTGATCGTTCTTCCGGTTGACGGTCAGAGGAGGAACCGTGAAGAGTTCGACTTCTTTCAGGATCGAGGACCAATCCGAAACGTCGCCGGCTGTGCCAGGCAGGACAGAATACTCGAACGTGTGCGTTCCCGGGCATTGCGCATCAGGTGTTTCATTCCACCATCCGGCGGCGCCGCCTGGACGTGTAATCAGCTCCCGACCTGAGAGTTTTCCCACACATCGAAGCAATGTCAACGCCAACACGCCCGGTTCATCGAGCTTGAGCTCGTATTCGGGAAGTCCCTTGACGATCAGCGTGAAACTCTTCTGCGCGTCGCGTATCGTTACGAATCTCTGCATCGGTGCGACCATCGCCGGATGCTCGATCGCAAACTGCGTGGTGTCGTACAGCCGGTGCTTGCGATTGACAACGGCAAACGGCGTATCTGCAATCGACTCGTCCGTCGTGATGCCAGTGGCAAACAGCGTCCGCAGGCGATGATCCTTGACCGAGTTTAAGACCGTGGTCTTGATATCTACACGTTTCGACAGCTGCGTTATCGACAGCACCGTGGAAATCGCGAGCTCGGTTTTCTGGGAAGAACGGGACTTCTCATCCGTCGTAGCTGACACCGGCACCATCATCCGATGATCAATTCTGAGCGCTACGCGCAGGGGACCCTCTTCCTCAACCGAAACAAGTGCCCGACGTTGATCCGACACAATCCATTCATCCCGTTCCGGGTATGAGTAATTGTATTCATCCCCCACGTCACCCGAGTCTTCGAAGAAGTTGATCTTTTCAAACCTCAGCCCGGTCGACTTGTCGGTCAGGGAAACAACCCCGGTCTGTGCCACCTCGACTCGCACAAAGTCATTCTCCATGAAATTGCGGCCGAGCCGGAGCGCCGATTCGTAACGGGGCATGTCTTCCGTTTGTACGACCGACAATCCCTTCCACCCGAGGGCCGGCACGTTCTGTGCCGAAAGGATCAGTGAAAACCGGTCCGCGAGCGTTTGATGAGGATAGTCGTGCTTCGAATACGTCACACCAAAATCTTCTTTCCTGCGAAGCACCTGATACGGCACTTCTGCTCCACGTGCGTCGATGAGCTTGAATCCCTTGGCCGAAGGACGTTTCGCGTCCACGTTCACTTCAGGATTCAAACCGACCACGACGTCCTGCAGGAAGAATTCTACATCGGCCTCCACAACCTCCGTGCGTGTGAACGGCGACGGGTTAAACACGAATACAAACCGGTCGTCGTGGTGCTCGCGCTCGTCATACGGCAACAGCGCCGCAAGACATTCGGCTCGCACATGGTTTCCAATTTGCATTGCCTTGTTGTAGCGCACCACCATTTCGCGATGAACCTCGTCAACGCTGGTCCCGCATATCGCGTCATGGTCCTGGTTCTGAAGCACGTACTTCCATGCCTGTTCAATCTGCGGCGCCCTGCTCCGCAGCCCGCCCGCCACGGCGAGAACATTGAGCGGCTCGAGATACCGTTCCAGGAGTGTTTCGCATTCGGCATTCAACTGCTTGAGGTACATCCTGCTCGAGAAGACTCCGCCCAGCACTGCGAACGCATAGCGGAAACCGAAACGCGTTTCGCCCTCCAACCGCGGGAGTGACGTCGACGCGTTGAGTTCATGTTTGACCGCGGCAAAAAAGTCCGGAAAGTTACTGTGCTTGAAATCGGCGTCGAAGTGCTTCCGCAATTGGGCGAGAGCCACCGTGACTTCTTCGTCGGGCCAGTGATGGTCGCCGCCGTTGAAGAAGAGGCGCTGCGAGGTGGTGGCCCGCGCGTCCAATTCCTTTTTCAAGCGGTTAAACTTCTGCAGAATGACGGACTCATCCGTTGAGGCAAAATAGCCCGCGCTGTATCCATCCCGCGGCAAATGGTGCATGAGCACGCGTGTTCCGTCGGGACTTATCCACCAATACTCGGACAACTCCTGCCCCGGTTCCCCTCCAAAGCCCCTGTAGATCAGCGCTGTATCGATGCCAAATCCCTGCAATATCTGGGGCATTTGAGCTATGTGCCCAAATTGATCCGGGATATATCCAACCGGCATCACGCCGCCAAGACGTTCGCCAAGACGAAACCCGAGGGAGAGATTCCTGAGATGTGATTCACCGCTGGAAAGAAATTCGTCGTTGAGGATATACCAGGGACCTATGAAGAGCTTTTTTTCCTCCACCAGACGGCGCAACGTTTCGGCCCGGTCGGGACGAATTTCAAGGTAGTCCATCACGGCGGCCATTTGGCCGTCGAGCGTGTAGGACTTGAACTCGGGGTTTCGTTCCATCAGTTCCAGGAGATCTTCGATCATGTCTACAAGCATCGACCGAAAGCGATCGAATGGAAAATACCACTCCCGATCCCAGTGCGAATGCGATACAATATGATATGTTGTTTTCATAACACCCATGAAAGACAATCGTACCCTGGATTCAACGGTAAGGCCGGTGCTCTACGAGATTACAGATATTCACCCAACGTTCTGATTGCGGTTGACGCACCAACGGCAGAGACGCAGCTTGCAGCCACCGCGTTCGCAACGCGGGCGGCTTTGAACGGATCCAATCCTTTCAGTGTTCCGGCTATAAAACCGGCCACAAACGCATCACCAGCACCGGTGGCATCGACCACCCTCTTGACACGTGTTGCTTTGACCATCTTGCCGTGCCGGCCATCCGATATATAGCATCCCCGCTCGGCGAGTTTGACGCCAACGATGTGCGGAGCGCCTGCATCGAACAAGGCATCGACAATTGATTCCGGGGTCTTGCGGCCGGTCAACGCAACTGCTTCCTCGTAACTGGGAATAAAATAATCCACGTATGGCATAAAACCCTTGAGGTCCTTTGCCGTGACGTGCGGAGACGCGGCGGTATCAAGCAGAATTTTCACCGATGTCTCATGTTTCAGCGTGCGGAACAGATGTTTGAATTCCTTTTCGGTTTCAGGGAGAAGGCCGAGGTATCCGATCGCAATGATGGAAGCTTTCTGAATTAATGGAATCCGTGAGAGAATATCCTGGGCCCGGAAATTCTTCATGCATCCACGCGTATGGAGAAACGTCCGCTCGCCGTCGGCACCCACGCCGACAATAGTCGCCGAGGTCTGCGCCTTGGCGTCGATCGTCACCCCCTCAGTATCCATCCCGAACGTCCGGTAATGCTGGATGACAAACCGGCCGATCGGATCGTTCCCCACCCTCGTGATCGCCCCGACCCTGAAACCGAGCCGGGCCAGATCAATGCCCACATTGGAGACGTTGCCGCCGGTCGTCAGCGTTATCGAATCAATAAGTCTCAGCGTGCCGCGCTTCGGCGGTTTGTTGAACTCCACCGGGCGTCCGATGATATCAGCCAGCGCCAGGCCGGCCACAACAACGTCGAGATGTTTCGTTTGATTCATGGCTGCAGCGCAATCTTCACGCGTTATTGTTCTATGACTTTCACTGCCTTGAAGTCTAGGATCATCTTCTTGGACTTGTAGGTGATGGTCAGCTTCTCGCTTCCCACATCGGCGCTCAGGAACGGCCCGTCAAAGAGCCTTGTCTTCGTGAGATCAACCGAGGTTCCGTTCAGCACGCGTTTCTCCGGAAACGCGAATTCCATCTTATCGCCTTCGAGCGAACTGTACCGGACGGAAACAGCTCCGGGCGTGAGCGTTGCTTTTGGGATGTGCGATGCAAGTTTTGCTTTGAAGCGATCGAAGGATCCAATTTCGTCTTTTGACCGGACTTCAATGACATAGCCGTTTTGCAGCTTGTAACTGCGCAGGCGCCAGTTTCCGGTTTCCTTGCCGCGTTCCAGCTGCGGGCGGCCGATATCGTTCAGCGAATTTGCCGGGGTGTCAGACTCTTCCTTCCACTCGTACTCCTGTAACGGATACCAGCCAACGTACGTATCCCCTGCTTTGCAGATGATCCAGCCGGAGGGATCCACAATGCGTTCTTCAAGGTTACGCGGGAAAAAGCCATCGATGTGCTCGGTGGTTGTGCCGGGTTTGATGTCATACAGAACGATGAGTGAATTCTTGTGCTGAAACGTACGTTCAAACGGTGAGCCGCCTGTCCATTTGTCCGGATTGTTATACGTTCCCTTCGACGCCACGACGTCGGCAATAAGCGTCTTCACCTCTTCTGGGAAAAACATGCCAACTTCCCAGCCTGACCAGTACGGGTGTAAGCCGAAAATTGTTGTATAGGGACGGCCGTAGAGATAGCGCACACCCCACGTATGCTGCTGAATTGGCTGCAAAATGCCCCCCTGGAGAGACCCAATCCCATAGTCTTTTGTCACATACGAATACTTGTACACCGGGGGGTTCTTTTCGGCCCCGAAGCGAATGACGTTGCGGACGCGTTTTCGCTCCTTGTGAATGTACGACGTGCTCCGATCGAGAGCGATATTGTAAATGATCTCCGGCAGTCGATAGGAAGTGAGAGCTGGGAGAACAACCCAACCTGAATTCGTCGGCTCACCGGTTCCAAAATACAGATAGGCGAACTGCGACGCTCCGGAGAGCAGCGGCTTGAACACCGCGGGCTGGTAGATCCGGCTGTACCCTCCAATATATTGTCCGGCGAGATGTTCCGCCGCAAAATCCGCGAAGATGAAATCGACCATCATCGTGCCGCGGGTTTTCATCTCGGGATCTTTCGCAAACTCTGCCAACAGGGTCATTGGCATTGCGTACTCCGGAAAATAGTCCGGCGAAACGAATTCTCCCTGACCGATCGTCGTTGTGATGTTCATCCAGTGGATGAGATACTCCCGTGCCTCCCTGCGATTTTCTTCCGAGGACTTTCCGTTGTACCACTCGCTCCCGGGCAGGTTCGGCCATTGCTCGGCCGCAAGATAGAGAGAGGAATAGTACATGCACCAGTGATTCTCCGTGTCCCCGCGGTACGGTGCGTACGTTTTCCAGGCATTACGGACGACAGCCCGGGTGTCTTCCGACATTTTGTCTTTTCCAACAAGGTACGCTCCGATGCATGGAATCATCCAGAACATATCGCCGCGCGGATCTCGCAACAACTCCTTGAACATCCTGTCAGCAACGGTGATCTCCTTGTTGTGCGCATACCGGACTGCGGCCTGATAATATCCCGGGGCTTGTATCGTGTCATAGATTGACGTCACGAACGCTGCGCGTTTTTCGAATTCCTTCAGGTAGGTTTCACGATTCACCATCTGGGCGTACGCACCAGCGCACAACGTAAGGGTCAGAAGCAGAACATGCGTCATGTGTCTCATTGTTCGGGTTTCCTCGTTAGAAAGGTTCTACAATAATCTGCCACACTTGTGAGCCGCTCAATCCGATGTTTCTCCAGGTGTCGCCGCCGTCATCCGATCGGTACACGCCCCCCCACATCGATCCTGCAAACACCCTCTGGCTGTTTGTCGGATCAACGGCAATCGAATGAATGTTCAGAACGGGCAGGCCGTTATTCTTTCGCGCCCAGCTTGTTCCTCCGTCAATCGACTTGTAGACGCCTGTCACATATCCCCCGGCATAGAGAACCTGAGGGTTCGACGGATCGAACACGACCGTAAAAAACGTCTGATGATCCAATCCGGCTTCGTTCTTTTCCCAAAACCGGCCTCCGTTGCGCGTGATGTAGATGCCATGGTCGTCCGTGCCGGCGACAAGTACATTCACATCCTTTGGACTCTGCACAACGACACGCACACCGCCGACATTCAAACCGGTACGCTTCCAAACATCCCCTCTGTTCTCGCTCCGATAGACACCGTCCTCTGTCGCACAGTAGACAACCGACGGATTCGCGTGATCGATGATGATGGACTGTGTGAATTTTTCCGCGATACCGTTGTTGCATTCTGACCAGACCGCTCCTCCATCAAGCGTCCGGAACACCCCGTATGGGGTGCCGCAGAACATGATGTTCGGATCGCGACGGTCGATGATCACACACAACACTTCGGTGATCTGCCAACCGGTCGTGACTTTCCATGTCTTGCCTCCATCGGTGGTCCTATGAACGCCGTTTCCGGAAGCCAGACAGATGACCTGGCCCTTTGAAGGCGTATGCACAGCCACACCAAACTCCCGGATGTTCTTGGCTCCCAGATGGTGCCACACGGTATCTTCGTTCGTCAGTTGCGTGTACAACCCCGTCTCAGGATTCGCAGCACCGACAACAAAGAGTTTCGTGGAAAGAACTGATGCAAACACAGTAGACTGCTGCGCCTGAAGCGCCAACGGCACAGCGACAAGAAGAATACAGAAGACAACCAGGAAAAGAGTAGCTTTCATTCGACACCTTCGATAACGTAAGAGTTCTTATTCGTACGAGAGCAGCGTTGTCTGGTCACGGATAGAAAGCGATCTGTTTCACGTGGCATCCGCGCAACCCGGCATACAGCCAGGATATTCCACCGTCGAGTGATTCATAGATCCCCTGACCACTCGTGCCAACCATCAAATGGAGAGGATCCTCCGGATGAACAAAGATCGTGAAAATCGCCTCAATATCAGAGGCTGGCCAGAGCAGACTCCACGAAAGCCCCCCATCAAGGCTCTTCCACAATCCCGTCTTGTAGCCTCCGCAATACATTGTCCGGCCGTCCGACGAACTACAGAGACCGTAGAATGCGGTTTTCGGCAGTCCAATCCCCGCTTTCCAGGTGCGACCACCGTTCGTGGTCACCCGGACGGCATCATCCTCGGTTCCAACAAGCAGCCGTTGAACATCAAATGGGTGTTGGATGACAACTTCGATGTATTGAGCCCCGACGTGCAACGGGGTCCAGTGTTCACCGCGATCCGTCGATCGATAGAGATCGTCTTCTGCGCCGGCATACAAGATGTCTGGATTGGCATGGTCCAGAAGCACATTCTTGACAAACCACTTCTTCATCCCTTGCATTTTCTTCGTCCAATGGGTACCGTCGTCTGTTGACTTGAACACTCCGAACGGCGTGCCGATATAAAGAAGGGCCGAATCCCGTGGATCGAGAGCTACAGAGAGTACTTCTTCCGTGTGCCAATCGGTAACTACGCGCCAGGAACGTCCGTCATCGTCCGACCGGTGAAGACCGTTCCCCATGCACAAATATCGACGCAACGTTGCCCCCTTTTGCCACTTCCCCATACCGAAGGTCAGAAGACCTGGTTGGTACTGGTTCGCCCAGGTTGTATCGCCTGGTGCGCGCTTGAAGAGTCCGACAGTGCGCGTGTTGCCAGTGACCTGCCCACGATTCAAAAATACTACGGCATAGAAGCCCTCTTGCTTCGGCAGGCTGGCGAGCTCAATCAATCCACCCGAAATGGATGTACCACCGAGAAGCAATGTAGCTGCAAACAGAATTACCGATCTTGTTGTTTCCACTCTCTGATTGTCACCTTATTAAAGTCGAGCTCAAGCACCTGACCCTGAGAAAGCATCCTCACAATGCCGCTGCCCCGCTCGCTTTGAATGAATGGACCATTGAATAGTTTGTACGTTCTGAAATCGATGTTCTTGCCGTTGAGTCTCCGTTCACCGCCATAGGTGAACATCATATCGTCCCCGCCACGCGTTCGGTATCGGACCGTGAGGGTTTTGTCGTCAGCGTTGGACGCAGGCTTCAATGTGGCGATTCGTTTCTGAAATTCCTCAAACGTTCCATCATCATCGGACGACCCCACCTCTGCCACAACACCGTTCTTGAGCTCATTGCTCCGCCACCGCCAGTTTATTTTCTCGTCAATCCATTCATACGGCTTGAGCGGAAATAAAGCGACATACACCGATCCGGCCCGGCAGAAAATCCACCCCGACGGATCCTCTTTTCGTTCTTCAAGAGTTTTCGGAAAGAAGCCGTCGACGTGCGGCTGTGTAACACCCTTGTCAATATTGTAGAGGACGATGATCGAGTTCTTGTGCTGAAACGTCTGCTCGTACGGCGAACTGGAGTTCCATTTGTTCGGATCTGTGTACACGAGATGGTAGCGGTTCACCTCATCCGCCAGAAATTTCTGTTCTTCAGGGAAGAACATTGCCAGCTCTTTGCCCGAAGAGAACGGATGAAGGGTGAAGATGGTGTTGTTCGGCTTGTCAGAAACGTACGTGATGTCCCACGTGTGCTGCTGGATGGGCTGAAGAATTCCACCTTGAAGCGAACCCAGCGCATACGAACGGGTCATATACATGTACTTATACACGGGGGGATTCTTCTCCTGTCCGAATCGAATAATGTTGCGGACACGTTTGGTCTCCGTTGCGACGTATGGCTTCGAACGATCCGTCGCAATCCGATAGATGATTTCCGGTAATCGATAGGAGGACATCGCTCCAAAAGCAGGCTCCCATCCACCCCTGTGGCGGGGATGGTAACGGGTTTCGGTCCAAAGCTCGGTCTTGGGCTCGCCAAAGTAGAGCCAGGCCCAGAGAGCAGTCGGCGCCGATAATGGATTGACGATATCTTCCGGGTAGTCCCGGGCATGCCCGCCGGCGTAGTTGCCGCCGATATGATCAACCGCATAGTCGGCGAAGAGCAGGTCAACCATCATTTCGGCCTTTCGCTTCATCACCGGATCTTTCGCATACTCGCAGAGCGTCAGCATTGGCGTCATAAACACAGTGAAATACGTCGGAGAGTCGAACTCACCCTGACCGATCGTTGAGGCGATCTTCATCCAGCGGTTCAGCCACCCTTCAGCTTCTCTGAAATTCTCCGTGGAGCTTTTGCCGTTGAACCATTGGGATCTATTCTCGCCCGGCCACGTCTGAGCAGCCAGATAGAGACCGGTGTAGTACATCACCCAGTGGTTTTCCGTGTCGCCCCGGTACATCGTCCGTGTACGGTATGCCTGTCGAATTTTCCGCCTGAGCGAATCCGGCAACTGGTCCCGGAGTCTCAAGTATGTCCCAATTGCCGTGTAGGAATAGAACATGCCGCCGATGCTCTCGTCGGTGGTAAGCGAATCGAGCATTGCTGCCGCCCATTCCTTGTCCCGCCCGGTCAGGAACTTCGCTGTCACGGTGAAGAATCCGCGATCCCGCTCTTGACTGACCACGTCGAGAAGACGCTGCCGGCGCTGCTCGAACTGGGCGGCAGGGGACAACCCGCCCTGAGCCGGAAGCGATACAGAGCTGAGACACGTCAGCGCCATCACACAAAGCGACGGCAGTATAGTCTTTGAGATCCTCAACGTACCCAAAGCCCCCACACTTGTCCCTCCTCCTGGCTGTTAAAGATCCAATGTTCTCCGCGATCGGTGCTCTTGAACAGTCCGCCGTTCAACGTTCCTGCAAACACAACCGAAGGATTTGACGGAAGGACTGCAAGGGAATGCACGACGAGATTATCCAAACCTTGGGTTATCTGTTTCCAGTTCTTACCGCGATCGGACGAGCGATACGCGCCGCCACCGTGTGTTCCGATGTACACCAAGTCCGGATTCGCGCGATCGCACGCAATCGTGTAGACGGTCATCTGCGTGAGGCCGCCGTTCGACTGCTGCCAGGTCGCTCCTCCGTCAGACGTGATGAAGAATCCGTCATCCTCGGTCCCGGCGAAGAATGTTCGAGCTTGCGCCGGATGCTGAAGGAGTGTCCGAATCCCTTTTCCTTTCAGACCAATCAACCGCCACCGATCGCCGGCATTAGTGCTCATGTAGACGCCGTCTTCGCTTGCAGCGAAGAGTTTCATGGTGTTGGTCCGATCTGCGACGATATCGGAGACAAACGGTTTCAGAAAACCGGCATTTTGCTCTTTCCAGCTCTCACCGCTGTCTTGAGTCTTGAAGACTCCGTATGCCGTTGCGGCATAGACGACTGCCGGATTCGACGGATCCACCTTCACTTTCAGCACTTCGGTCACCTGCCAACCCGTCGCGATCCGCCACATTAGGCCATGGTCGGATGATCGGAGTACTCCATTGCCGCATGCCGACCAAAGCACACCGTCAGAACCCGCTTCTGTATAGAACGTGCGAATATAGCCCGTCCATCCTCTGTGCTTCCACGACACGCCAGCATCCGTGCTGACGAAGAGCCCGACGGTCGGATTGTCGAGCGCACCAAGACGGTGCTTGCGTGAATTGAGAACCGACATATACAAAGTATCCTGCCGGGCGAACAGCAGTCCGCTCCCGCACGACACGAGGAAAACAACCGCCATCAGAAATTTAGAGTGCGACATCGATCCCTCCCCGCAACATTGCGGCAGAAACGCGTCCAAGGGGTTTATTGTTCACGATGATCTCGTAGTGGGATTTCGCCACGTTGCCGAATTTCAACTTGATTGTCCTCGCCTTCACAAGATTGTCCACAACCTCTACATGAATTTCCGTTCCCGCAATTGTCACAGTCGGGATCCTGCATCCATCGATGCCAACTCCCCATTTCCCCTTTACGTCGACGTAGGCATCGCCGAACCGGCGAGTGATCAGGTGTATCGAGACAACGGAACTTCCCGTTCCCCAGTGAAGTCCTGTCACACCCGCAGGCTGGTCGTATCCTGAGTGCCCGTAATTTTCCGCCGTCCTCGGTGAGGTCGGCGACTCGAACAACGAGAACATGGACCGTAATGCCGCCACGCCACGCTCGAAGTACTCCTTCTGCCCCGTCAATTCATAATATTTCATCAGTGTCACCGCAAAGTACCCCTGACGGGAATCGCTCCATTCTGCATCGGTGTTCTGGACTCCAAAACCGCCGAACAGTTCCCGCGACAGCCACCGGGGGCTCCACACCTGCTGATACAGACAGAGATAATCCACGATCGCGACGCCGCGGTCTTTGTATTCTGTCTTGCCTGTCAGTCTGAACAACTCATAGCACGCTTCAGCCGCTTGATGCATGGAAAGCGTGTTTTGAGGATTCTGCTGCGTGTACGAATCGAAAAACCCGAGCGGTTTTCGGGAGCACGAAAAGAATGTTTCGAAATCAAACCACTTTCGCTCCGGCACAACAGATTTGAACATATACTGCATTGCCCGTTCTGCGCCGCGCAGGTACTTGGTGCCTTTGGTCCGGGAATAGAATTCTGCGAGAAACAATGCCGCTCCGGCCGTTTCCGCGTTTTCATCCCTGAATGTTTCCACCGGTTCCAGGGTCGTCGGATCATACCAGGAGGGTATCACTCCGTTGCGATGCTGCTTGAGAACCAGGAAATCTGCAAACGCTCTTGTGAAGCGGAGGATCTCCGTCTTTCGTTCGGGCTCGAGATCGATCCACTGCAGCAGCCAGTAGCAGGTCCAGGCGTTGTGGAACGCGGGAAGATTGCGGCCATCGTCAATTCCTCCCCACGCATGATCTGCAACCCAATGGCCGCCGGCGCTGTCGATGTAAAATATCGATGGCGCAATTCCCTTCTGCTGTGGCGCCAGGAGCGCCAAATTGAGAACTTGTGTCGCCTGACGTATCAGATGCTGATCGTCAACGGTTTTCCCATGCAAGTACATTCCATATGCGGTCCGCAATGCGTTGAACCAGACATTGAACCAGCTGTCGTTGTCGGCCGACTTAGGAAGTTTGTTGCTCCACGCGAGCCTGGCCTGGCGAAGCAGCGTGACCGGAACCCCATGATACTGCGTGTCGAGTGCGACCTGAGGCACGAATTGATACCACGCCTTCTGAATGTATGACGAAAAAGGCTCCGACTGCGGTCCGGCCGGCCGCTGTGTGTTCGCCGCTCCGGAAGTCATCCAATGATATCGTACCACGTCGCGAAATCCTTCGCGCTTCGGAGCATCGGAACGAAGAAACAGGAGGTAGTTCATCGTGACCGTCGTATCGCCCATAACAGGAGCGAGTGAATCCGGAGCGACATAATAGACATGAGTGTTCCGAAAACGGTACGGTTCCGGAATCCAGTTCTGCAGTCCAATGGAAAAGAACGGTTGATCGGCGGTTTCAACCTGAAGATCTGCGACGGTCCGTATCTTCCGCCCCCTGCCATCCACGTCCGAAAGCACCGGAACGAGGGAAGCAAAGTATCCGTCTTTTTGCAGCATCAGTGCCGGTGAACGGAACGCGTGATCCGCGATAATATGTTCCGGCTCCGGGCGAAGTTGCGGCGTCCAGACAAAATCGAGCGGCTTATACGCCGCATAGCGTTTTCCACCCGGCACAAACGAATAGGTCGACCAGAACGATTCGAGCCGGAGGTTTCCTCCCGTCCTGTATGCGAACGTTACTCGTGCCCACCGTTCCCCTTTGTGCAGCTCAATGGATTTCAGCGTCACCCCTTCACCCGGCGCCGGTCTCACGATGACGATTTGAGTCTTCCCGGAGCCCTTCGAAACCGACGCGCTCCTGAGCGGAACCACTTCGCCGTTTCCCCGGATGATCGGGTCCGGCCGCAGTGAACTTCCGCTTTGGAGTATCTCAATCCAGGACTTCCCCTTCTTGACGTAGTACGTTTCCCGGCACACGCCTCCATCCTGGTCAACAACGACCCGGATGAATTCATTCTCGATGGCAATGCGGTTCTTCCCCTGCGCAAGATCGTTGCTCATGCCGGTTGACTGCAATGCCATAAGCAGTATGCTGATGATCGTTGACTTCATCTACTTCGACGACAGCTTCACTCGCTTTAGAATGCGCTGCATATTGAGTCCGAACATTTTTTTCTTCTCCGCCACCGTACAGCGCGAATATGCCATCCAGCCAAACTGGGGGATGGGATCGCGCATCGGCTGGTCCGTGCCGAACAGGACCCGATCTGCCCCTACATGCTTAACCATGAACTCGATCACCCGGTACGTAACAGATGTCAGTGTAATTTCAAGGTAGACATTGGGGTTTTTCTTCGCCATCTCGATGCCTTTCCTGGCATCCTGAAATGACCCGCCGGTGTGAGCGATGATGAACGCGATATTCGGATACTTCGCCGCGATCTCGTTTACTTCAGGCACCACGTTGGGGGAGGGATGGATCAAGGCATACGCGTTGATCTTGTTGCCATATTCAAACCAGGGGGCCCAGAGCGGATCGTTGTATGCGAGGTTTGTCCTTGGATTGTAGGGCTTGAGGCCCCCCATCTTGTATTTGCCGTGTGCGGTTCTGAATTCTTTTTTCCAATCCTTCACATACTGTGGTTGCAGCACGGCGTATCCACGGTAGAAATCCGGATAACGTTTCATCGCGTCCCAGACGATCTTGTTCCCCTCGTCATAGTCCGCCCAGACTGCCAGAAATCCCGAGACACAGACTTTCTGAATTCCCATCAGCTTCGCCCGCTCATACATGCTCTTGGCATCGCCATAGGGCAAATGGATGAAGCCGACACCCGCTGCGCCGTCATGGGACATATGAGCGTGAGAATCAATGACGAGCATGTCGTTGATCGGCTTGCCCGCCTTTGCGCGTTCGACGATCCAATCCGGATTCTTCTTGCCCCTGTACGGGTCGGGTGGAACATCCAGCTTGGTCAGCCTGGAGATGTTACCTGCTGCGATGAGTTGCTTGTCGGCATCGCTCAATGTGCAGTAATCAATGAATGCCTTTGCGGCGCCGGGAGATTTTTCAAGCGCTCCCGTACCAAAAACAATGCGGTCGGCGCCGTACCATTCGGTGAACAGCTCGATGGCATGGTTTCCCTGGTGGGCCGAGAGATCGAGATGAAGGTTGGGGTGTTTCGTCATCAGCGGTTTCGTAAAACGGGTTGATTCCCAGCGTGTCCCCTGCAAAATCACCTTCAGGTTTGGAAACGCGGCGAGGATGATATCGAGGTCGGCGAGGAGCACTTGGTTGCTTGGCTCGAAGATGTCGAAGTTGTAGAGATGTCCCCCCTCGACCATGAGGGGGATTTCGTTCTTCTCGAGTTCTCTGAGCAGCACACCACAAAAATCAATGTTGAATGGATAGCGGTGTATGCGCGGGTACATTTTCGCCGCACGGATTCCATGATCGCGCATCTCGCCTACCACGTCTTTTGGCAGGGGCATTTCTCCCGTATGATGCGGCATGACCGTCCAGACCCCATAGAGACGCGGACTCTTCTTCAACTCGCGCAGCAGCATGCGGTTTCCATAGGTCGGATCGTATTCCTTCGCCACACCATGAGTGATGAACGTGCCGTGAATCCCGCACCATTCCATCTCATCGATAAGATCTTCCGTTTTCCAGGGGGCTTCAACGTCCTTGGCGCCCCGCTTGCCAACCATGGCGAAACAGTCGATATACAGGCGATTGTTCATGCTGCTCCTCAGCGGTGTGTGAGAATGTGAATATCCTACCAGTAGAGCGGTTTTGCGGTCTCGCGCTCTTTCGGCTCTGCTTCCAGTGCTCGTTTGAGGGCCTTCCGTGCCTTCTCAAGAGCTTCATCAATGTCCGATTCCTTGTGCGAATAGCAGAGAAACCAGCGGAGGACAACGAAGACCCCGTCACGGAATAGCTCCCTGAACCAGAGGTACTCCAACCGTTCATTGTACGCCTTGTCCGGTGTATCGAATTTCAGATATGGTGACGGAGGCAGTCCGGCCGCGTGCGCGTGGACGCCGCACTCCGCTGCGATGCGGTTGAATCCCTCCATCAGCCTCTTCCCCATCGCGTTCAGGTGATCGTGCACCTTGTCCCGCTTCATGATTTTCATCGTGGCAATTGCGGCAGCGATGGAAAGTGTCTCACCGGCATACGTCGTCGTGATCCTGAACGTGTTCAGCATTTCCATGTATTCCCGCTTGCCGACATAGGTTGAAATCGGATAGCCGTTGGCCATTGCTTTGGCATAGCTCGCGAGGTCCGCCTTCACACCAAACAACTCCTGTGCTCCGCCATAGGCCAGACGAAAACCGGTCCACACCTCGTCCATGACAAGAAGAATACCGTGTTCCTGCGTGAGCTTGCGCAGGTGTTTGATATACGAACCGCTGATATCGTCGTTCTGGTCGTACGGAATCGATACAACGCATGCAATCCGTTCGTTGTATTGTCTGATCAGCTTCTCCGCTTCCTCACAGTTTCCCCAGGGAATGACTTTGACGTAGTCCTTGAGAATCGCGGGAACACCGTTCTTCGGGCTGTCGTCCACAGCAAACCAGTCGGGATATCCGTGATATCCGCTGATGAGGATCATGTCCCGGTGTGTGTAGGCACGGGCGATACGGACACTGCACAGGTTCGCGTCCTCGCCCGTCTTCATAAACCGTACCATTTCCGCGTTCGGGATGGCCTCGTGCAGAAGCTGTGCCAGCTCGAGTTCGATAGGGCTGGCCATGCTGAACAGCACCCCTTTCTTCATCTGCTCACGCACAGCATCATCGACTTCGTCGTAACAGTACCCGAGCGTTATCGGCCCGAGCGCCAGACGAAAATCAATATACTCCTTCCCTTCCATGTCCCAGATGCGGCATCCCTTTCCGCGCTCGATGAACTTCGGCATCACCTCATCAAACTGCGGATACGGACGCTTCGCGTTTGTCTGTGTCCCCCAAGGAATCAGCTTGAGGGCTTCTTCAAAGTGCTTGTCGGAGATTTTCATATGTTCCACACCTGACTGCGCTTCGTCATCAGATAATTGTTACTGTGGGAAGATCTTCGTCCCCGCGCATCGTCACGGTCTTTGACTGGCCGTTATGATCCACCTTCACCGTCAAGACCGTCCCTTGCACCGTGTGCGAGACTTTGCCGTGTTCTTTTCCCGCTCGCTGCGCCGTGCAGACAGTCAGGATCTGATGATCCAGACCCTCTCCCGCCTCAGCCTCGAGATATGGATACACACCGATTTCTTTCGGAGTGGTGTGAACACCCGATTTCATGGCAACCGGTGTGGAGCCCGTGATCGTTCCTCGCAACGTCGCCCGCGGTCGCTTGATCAAGAAACCTGTTTGCATCATCTCCGACTCTCCTTTTCCGTCCTCGTTGAAAATCTGGAAGCGGAGCTGCACCGTAGACTTTGCTGATTTCATTTTGACCCGGTCGAAGAGCAGGATGACATCGGGTTTCAGGAAAATCAGCGTTCGTCGCACGAGAGCTACATCCGAATTGACAAGCTGGTACGCCCCGGTTGCATCGCTGGTTACGACAAGCGAATGCTCCGTCGGTTTGTACTGGACCACGTTTGCCTCGGCCCATGAAGCGTTTGTGCCTTCATGGCCATCATGATACTGATGCCCTTTGCCGTTAATAAGCACAGCGGTGTGTGCTTGTGTCAGGCGCAGCACCCAATGCGGTAATGTATACGGGTAAGCCGCGTGCAACGGATCATGCAACAATCGTTCACCGTACGCCTTGAAGACAACGCTGTTGCGGTCCGCATGTTCATGGTTTGCCGGTCCACCGCTGCGTATTGCGACGACCGAGCTATCTGTATCCCAACCGGTACGCGACACCACGACATCGTTGGCAAAGCGGACGTCGTACAATTCTGGTCCTGGCGTCTTTGGCGCTACTGATGGATCGTACCATATCGCACCGTAGTGCGTCCTGATCTCGCTGACCGATGTCGTGACATACTGCGCAATGGGGTCACGACTCTTCTGTGCCACCCATGCCGCAACAGAGACATCACCCACAACGCTTGCGTCACCGAAATTCACGCAATCATCTGGCTTTCCGACACTCGGCATGGACATCTGCAGTCCGTACCTCACCGTGCCTGAAAAGTTTATCAGGCCTCGCTCATCGATCCCCAGCCTCCGGTACATGATCTCCAGAAACATCGCAAGGTGCAGGGCCGTGTATCCCCAATAACTCACCCCTTCGTCATAGCAGCCGTCTGTGCCGAACATCGGCGCAAACGCTTTTGCGCTCGAGATAGCCAGGTTGAGCCATTGCTTCGCCTGCGGATGCTTGTCATACAACAGACAGGCGCCGACTCCGAGGCCGCAGATGGGAATGACTTTGAGGTTGGTGGAGTTCAGAATCAGGGGCCATCGCTTCATGTCCACGGGATATGGATAATCGCTTTCCGGGTCGAATTTCCAGCCGCGGACGCGATCAGGGTACTTCATGCCATAGAGCGTGCGGTAACAGGCCGGCGCTCCTTTTTCACCTATCTGTCTTTCCATTTCCTTCTTCAGGTCGCCGCCGAGGTCGTCGTTCAACCATTCAAGTGCAAAACTCATAGCGATGGTTGCCTCGGGAGCGCGCTGCAATCCCATGGTGAATTCGCCCCCCTCGAGAAAGTAATCCCATTTTTTGTATTCAAGAACTTTTCCGATCGCCAGCAATGCGACCTCGAGATGACGCTTCTCGCCGCCGATAGTGTATGCAAATGACGTCCGTTCGAGTATCTGCCGTACTTTCAGGAAATCTACCGCGTGGTTGTTCAGCTTGGCCCCTGTGCTGAGATATTTCTTGTCCGCTTCAAGGTCCGCGTCAACCAGTGACTTCCAGTATGGGGCAAAACGCGGGAGTTTGAATGTCTCACGAATGCGCGGAATATCGGCCTTGTCAAAGAGCAAGCCGCGTTGGGCCCCTCTCTGGGCGGGAGCTGGAATGTACCCCGCTATGGCTTTCCACGGGCTTAACGCCACACCGGCTGCCGTCAGGGCAGCTGTATTCAGGAATCTTCGTCGGGATGATCGCATGGTGGGATCCTTTACAGGATTTCTTTGAGTTCTACGACAGCGTGATTTTCGACAGACTTGACCATCGCCTCCACTACAGCAAGAGCTCGAAGCCCTTCCTCGCCCCCTGTTTCAGGCTGTTTACCCTGCAAAATACACTCCCCAAATTCACGCATTTGCAGGACATAGCTTCCGGCCCCCTCAGAGCTGAAATCTTCTTCGATCGCCTCCTTAAACTCCCCTTTCTCCAGAAGCTCAAGCCGCAGCTTTGTAGGCAGGCAGTGAATTGTCCCCCTGGTCCCATAGATCCGCACAAAGTACGCATCCGCAGAAACATAGTACGAGGTGAGCGAAACGGGGATACCTGATTCAAGTTGAAGGATGGCCGCGGTCGAGTCGAGCGCCTGATTCGGCATTGCAATATTCGCGGCGAAGCAACTGACACGTGCCACACGGCCTATCAGGTATTCAATCGTATCGACGAAATGAATACCGAGTTGTATCATCGGCAGCAGAGGACACGTCTTCGGGTCAGCCTTCCAAAGAGGGAGACCCGCCTGCAAGCCCGCAGGGCGGGAGAGGTTGGCTTCTATCGCGACGATTTCACCGATACGCTTTTCTTCGAGAAGTGCTTTGGCACGGCGGAACACCTGGCGTCTCCGCGTATTGTGACCGACCATGAGCACCAGTCCCGACCCTTTGACAGCCTTCATCATCGCTCGTGCCTCAGCAACGGTATTGCCGATTGGCTTCTCTACGAAGATATGCTTCCCTGCTTTGACAGCTTTTTCGACTTCTTCCGGATGAAGATGATTCGGCGTCACCAGCGAGATTGCTTCAATAGCCGGGTCATTCACGAGATCGTCGTAATTTGATTTTCGTGAAGCGCCAAACTCGAGGGCTACCTTTTCGTTGGCGGCCGCGTTGATGTCAAAGCATGACACGAGCTGCAGATTGCCTGAATCGCGGGTCGCGTTGACGATGGTTCGCCCATGGTTCGCAATTCCCGCCTGGCCGATTCCTATTTTCCTGTCTGTCATCGTAGGTTCTTTTCCTGTATGAACTGGTCAAGCGCGGCATCCCCGTCAACAATTCCAATCCGCACGAGGAACTCACGTTGTTCCCCCGGATCGAGGACTTTCAGCGTGCCGCGTTCACGTTCCTTTGCGCGCCCCTGGACCAGGCAGTTCGCCGGTTCCATCCCAAGAACATATTCTCCCTCTCCCACCATCTTCCACTGTGTAAACTTCGGCAGCTCTTTCTGCCGGTACTCAACGTACAGGCCGAGGTGCAGGCGTCGATTCGCCAGAAGCGCCGTGGCGAATCCGCTCCAGTCGGGTATCAGGTCATGATAGAACACTTGTTCCTTGTATCCCTGTATCGGTCCCGGAATCTTTGTCGCACTCTCAACTCCTTTCATTGCTTCTGCATCGCGCGGCGTCGGCGCCTCCGCGTTCACCATCAGCACCGCCCCGTCATCAAGCAGCGGCCAGCCCAGGTTGACGTGGTAGAGAAGCATCAACGGCGAGGGACGAAAGCCTTCGTTCACAACTGTGTCGCGGAGGGTGAAAACAGAGCTTCCAAGCTCCACCTCGATGGTGCGATGAAGCGTGATGTTTTGCCTGAAAAGCGTGTTTTCTCTCACGATTCCGCTGAGTTTGAACTTGCAGCTGTCTTCTTCCCACTCAGTTGTTGTCTCAACATGTGTTGCCGGAGTGTTGGAAAGTCGTCCATGTAATCCCAGCTCCTCTCCATCATCGGTTCCCGGCGCGCCGGCTTGCGTAAGCCCGCAGCCGGTTACAAGTCCGCCCGGAAAAGACTTCAGCCATCCCAGTCCTTTCGGATCATAAAAACATGGGTGGACATCCCCGTTTGGAGAGCGCCACGCAAGCGCCGTTCCTTTGTACTCTGCGAGGGAAATATCCATTCCCCGGTCAAGCGTTACCTGGAATCGCAGCCCCGAGCCGCTTCGCACATCCGCAATGCGCACTCCTGCCTCCGGGCCGTCGTGCAACTCCATCATCCGCACGCCAGCAATTTGTGAGATGTGACCTGCGTGCTGTTCCAGCTCGCGCCGTGTGTATTGTTTGCCGTTCAGCGTGATCATGGCGAGTTTACAGTTTAGAGTTTTGGGTCTCGAGTTCCAAGTTCAGCATCACTTGTATCGTCCGGCCAGAAGTTGACAGAGTTGATTTAGTGTTCACGCTGCAAAGCGCATTTCAGGTGTCATCATTGCAAGACTCAAGTGTGGACGCTCGGTGTTGTAGATTCCGACTGCTTCCAAGACAGCTTCTCTCGCCT